>CAMAPG010000039.1 GCA_945859965.1 Opitutus sp. GAS368
GGCGATGGCCGGCGGCGGCGTGCGTTCGGCCAGATAGTTGAGGGTCTGGTTCAGCTTCCCGGTCGGCAGTTTCTTATCGAGCGTGCGATTGAGCTGCACCGCCGCGTTGAGCATGCGGTCGATTTCCCGGGCTTTCATCGCCGACGCGAAAATCAACGGTGAACCCGGGGTGAAATAGAGGCGCTCGAACAGCGCGTGTTCGTACTTTTCCCGGTAGTCTCGCTCGCTCTTGTAAGGAGCGAAACCGCCCTGCTGCTTGAACGCGGCTTTCACCAAATCCCATTTGTTGACGACGATCACAATGGGCTTTTTTTCTTTCAGCGCCTCGCCGGCGATCGCCTTGTCCTGCTGGGTCACACCTTCCATCGCATCGAGCACCAGGAAAACGACGTCGGCCCGCTGGATCGCATCGAGCGAACGCAGGCGCGAGAAATATTCGACCGGCGACGCGAGTTTGGTCGAGGCCTTGATGCCCGCGGTATCGATCAGACGGAAGGGATAGAGGCGGCCGTCGCGACCTTTGAACTCGAACGGCAGTTCGACGGCATCGCGCGTGGTGCCGGGCGTGGGACTCACGATCAGGCGGTCGCTTTGCAACAGGCAGTTGCCGAGGGAGGACTTGCCGACATTGGGCCGGCCGATGAAGCAGAAACAAAGCGGATCGAGCGCGGTCTTGGGCGCGGTGCTCACTTCCGCCGGTGCGCCCAGCTTGGCCAGGATGGCGGTGCGCAGCTCTTCCTCGCCTCGCCCGTGTTCCGCCGAAACGAACAACGGTTCGCCAATCCCCATTTTATAGGCGTCGGCCATCTCGATCTTGGCATCGTCGAAATCCGCCTTGTTCACGACCAGCAGCACATTTTTTTTGCTGCGGCGCAGGCGCGTGGCAATGCGTTCGTCGAGTCCGGTCACTCCCGCCAGGCCATCGATGACGAAAAGTATCAAAGCCGCGGTATCGATCGCAAAGCCCACCTGGTTTTCGGAAGCGACGATGAGTTCCGCCGTGGTTTCGCCACCCTTGAGCCCGATGCCGCCGGTATCGAGCAGCGTGTAATCGCCTTCCTCAATCTGCGTGGAAAGGACATCGCGGGTGACGCCCGGCTGGTCATGCACGATGGAAATGCGCTTCCGCGCCAGCCGGTTAAAGAGCCGGCTTTTGCCGACATTGGGTCGGCCGACGATGGCAACGGTGCGATTCATGGGAAAAGTAGTGAGGAGCGAGTAGCGGGTAGCGAGTAGGAAACGTAAGAGAGGCTCCCGGAGGATGCTCGCTACTCGCTACCCACTCCTCGCTACTTTTTGGGAGTCTCCACGAAACGAGCGATCCGGTCGCAGGCCTCGATCAGCTGTTCGTAACTGGTGGCGAAACACGCCCGTACATGGCCGGCGCCATTCTCGCCGAAAGCGACGCCCGGCACGACTGCCACCTTTTCCTTTTCCAACAGACCCACGGCAAATTCCTTTTCCGTACGACCGGTCGCAGTCACATCCGGGAACGCATAGAACGAACCGCGGGGCGAATGACACTTCAGACCGATCTCGTTGAAGCGGCGCACCACGAGATCCCGGCGGCGATGATACTGCTCGCGCATCTTGAGCACGGCATCCCAGCCGCGGGTCAGGGCCTCGATGGCCCCTTCCTGCGCGATAATCGACGCACACATCATCGAATACTGGTGGACCTTCATCATCGCATCGATGAGCACCGCGGGTCCGCAGGCGTAACCGATGCGCCAGCCGGTCATGGCAAACGCCTTCGAAAAGCCGTGCAGGAAAATGGTCCGTTCCACCATGCCCGGTAGCGAGGCGATGCTGGTGTGGACGCCGTCAAAGGTCAGCTCGGAGTAGATCTCGTCGCTCAATACCAGCAAATCCTTCTCCCGGCAGAACGCGGCGATCTTTTCCAGTTGCTCGCGCGTACAGGTGCCGCCGGTGGGATTGCACGGCAGGTTCAGCATCAGGATCTTCGCGCCCGGCTGCCACGCGGCGCGCAGCGCCTCGGCGGTCAGGGCGAAATTATCCTTGGCGTAGGTGGGAACGGCAATCGCCTGTCCGTGCACGAGCGTGACACTCGGGTGATAGGACACGTAGCACGGCTGGTGAAACATCACCTTGTCGCCGGGATTGCAGAACGCGCGGAACGCGAGATCGAGCGCCTCGGATACACCGACGGTGACGATGATCTGGTCCTCGGGCCGGTAGCTGACGCTAAAATGTTCCTCGACGTACGTGGAAATGGCCCGGCGCAATTCGATCAGGCCGAGATTGGAGGTGTAATACGTCTTGCCGCGCTCGAGGGCGAAGATGGCGGCCTCTCGGATGTGCCATGGCGTGACAAAATCGGGTTCGCCAACGCCGAGGGAGATCACGTCCTGGCCCTTCATCTTGGCCACGAGCTCAAAAAAATCACGGATGCCGCTCTTCGGCAGCGTGACGATGTGACGGGCGATAAAATCCTGCGGATTCATGGTGGTGCGGTGATCGGACAACGGAAGCGGCACTCGCGGGAGCGGACTCGCCGTGCGGGCCGGGGCCCTGGTCCGGATCTGGGTTAGGGTGCCACGTTGAGCCGCGTGTTCTGCATCTCGCCCTGGTCGAACAGGAAACCCTGGTCCTTGTAGCAGCGGAGCATGAAATGCGTGGAGGTCGACAACACGCCCTCGATCGTCGAGAGCTTTTCGGAGACGAAGCTGGCCACCTTGTGCAAGGAGGACCCCTTCACAAACAGGAGGAGATCGAAGCCGCCCGACATCAGGTAGCACGATTCGACCTCATCGAACCGGCCGATGCGTTCCGCGAGCCGGTTGAAGCCACCGCCCCGTTCAGGCGTGATCTTGACCTCGATGACCGCGCGCACGGCGGCAGCGGCGGCGGCCTCTTGGGAGAGATCGAGCACCGGACGCCAGCCGAGGAAGATTTTATCTTTCTTCAACTGTTCCAGGTGCTGATTAACCGCAGCTTCGGTCAGGCCCGCGATTTGCGCCATTTGCGCAGTCGTGAGCTGACCGCCTTCGATCAAGAGCTTGAGAACAGGGTTCATAGGGACGTTTGTTATCCGCCAATCCCGGGGGCTTGACGAGAAGGAAAATTCCGCCCCCGGCCTTTAGTTTTCCCCGGTCGTGCCGACGGCAGACACACTGATCCATCTCCCATGAAAATTCTGATCGCGGAAGACGAACCGGTTTCCCGAGAGGTCCTGAGAAAAATCATTTCCTCCCAAGGGACGCATCAAATCACCGTGGCCGAAAATGGCGCCTCGGCGTGGGCGCTGCTGGATGATCCCAGCCGTTATTTCGACGTCGCGTTTCTCGACATCACGATGCCGGAACCCGATGGCCTGGAACTGCTCCGCCGGATCAAGGAATCCGCGGTGCTCTCATCCATGCATGTCATCCTTTGCACCGCATCGAATGACCGCGCGACCGTCGCCAAGGCCATCCAGCTCGGCGCCAAACATTACCTCGTCAAACCCTGCAGCGAGGCGTCCGTCCTCGCAAAACTGGAGCAGGTCCAGCCGGGAACTCCCGTGATTCGGGAACGCCGGTTGATGGGGGCGAAGTAAGGAAATTGGTTATGGGTTAAAGGTTGAGGGTTAATGGAGAGAGTGCGGCTTCGCAGCCGTATAGGGCGGGCGGAAGCCCGCGGACTCTCCCTATTAACCAATACCTCTAAACCATTAAGCGCCGCACAGAGCTTTCTTGCTCTCTGCGCGTCCCTGCTTCTAGTTCCGCATTCCCATGTTCGAATCCCTTACCGACAAACTCGGCAGCGCCCTCCGCAATCTTCGCGGCGTGGGCAAGCTCACCGAAGAAAACATGGCGGAGACGCTCCAGGAAGTGCGCACCGCCCTGCTGGCCGCCGATGTCCACTTCAAGGTCTCCCGCGAATTCGTCGAACGCGTGCAGACGCAATGCGTCGGCCAGGAAGTGCTCAAATCGGTCACGCCCGGGCAGCAGGTCGTCAAAATCATCAACGATGAACTCGTCCGGCTGCTCGGCGAAGGCTCCACCGCCCTTTCCGCCGCCCGGCCGCTCAAGATCCTGATGGTCGGTTTGCACGGTTCCGGGAAAACCACGTCTACCGCGAAACTCGGCAAGCTGCTCAAAAAGCGCGGTTATCGCCCCTTCGTGGCGGCCTGCGACATCTATCGCCCGGCGGCCATCGACCAGCTGGAGATTCTCGCCAAACAGGAGGACCTCGGCTTCTACGCCGACCGCACCTCCCAGGACGTGACCGCGATCGGCGCGGCCGCCCTCGCCGCGGCCCAGGCCGCCGGATGCGATGCGATTCTCTTCGACACCGCCGGCCGCTTACAGATCGACCAGGAACTCATCGAGGAAGTGAAACGGCTGCACGCCCGCATCCAGCCCGACGAAGTGCTGCTCGTCGCCGACGGCGCGCTCGGCCAGGAGGCGGTCAACGTCGCCAAGGCTTTCCATGAGGCGCTTTCCCTGACCGGTCTCGTGCTGACGAAACTCGACGGCGATGCCCGCGGCGGCGCAGCCCTCTCGATGAAATCGATCACCGGCGTGCCGATCAAATTTGTCGGTACCGGTGAAAAAACCGAGGACTTCGACACGTTTTATCCGGATCGCCTCGCCTCCCGCATCCTCGGCATGGGCGATGTGGTCTCGCTCGTCGAAAAAGCGCAGGAGAATATCGACCAGAAGGAAGCGGAAAAAATGGCGGAGAAGCTCCGCAAGGCCGATTTCAACCTCGAGGATTTCCTCAGCCAGCTGCAGCAGGTCAAAAAGATGGGCTCGATGCAGAGCATCATCGGCATGATGCCCGGCATGAGCGGCGTAAAACTCGACGACAACGCGGAAAAACAGATGGGCCGCACCGAGGCCATCATCAAGTCGATGACCAACCAGGAACGCCGCAAACCGGAGATTCTCAACGGCAACCGCCGCCAGCGCATCGCCGCGGGCGCGGGCGTGAAGATCGTCGACGTCAACCAGCTGCTGAAACAATTCCAGCAGATGCAGAAAATGATGAAGATGATGAAGGGCGGCGGCGCGAAAAAAATGATGCGCCAGATGGAGGCGATGAAGGGCAAGGGCGGGTTTCCGGGGATGTAGCAACTGTAGGCCACCTCGCTGAGGTGGTCTAGCCAGGTCGGCGACCTGGCCTACAGCGCGGAAACAATTGCACCGGAAAAATCCGGACGACAGGATGGGCAACGCGTGCTACCGTGCTTCCATGCGGATGACCAATGCCCAGATGTACGCCCGAATGCTGGCCAGCGATGGCAGCTATAACGGCCGTTTCTTCTTTGGCGTGACGTCGACGGGCATTTACTGCCTGCCCTCCTGCAAGGCCCGCAAGCCGAAGTTCGAGAATGTGCGCTTCTTTCCGACCTGCGAGGCCGCACGCGAGACCGGGCTGCGGTCCTGCAAAAAATGCCATCCGGACGACTTTGCCCGCGGAGCCGATCCTGTGCTCGAAGACGTCGAGATGCTGGTCGCGGAGATCCGCGCAAATTCCGCTGCCTTTGCCGACGCCCGGGCCGTGGTCCGGCGCTCGGGTTTTGGTTCAACCCGCTTGTTCGAACTTTTCCGCCAGCACTACCACGCCACGCCCGCCGATATCTTGCTCCGGGCGCGCCTCGAAGCGGCCAAGCAGCAACTGCTCGTCTCCCGCGCCGGCTTGGCCGAAATCTCCGCGGCCGTCGGCTTCGAATCGCTCTCCGTTTTTCACGAACAGTTCCGGCGTCTGAACGGCCTGACTCCCGCCAGCTTTCGTTCCCTGCCCTCCGAGCGCTCGTTTGAAATCGCCCTGCCGCCCGGCTACCCCCTGCCCTATCTCCGGCGGGCGTTGAGCCGGGATGCCCATAGCGTCACGGATCGCCTCACCGGCAATTGCTACGAAACCGTGGCTTGGCTGGGTGAAGAGGCGGCGTTGCTTCGATTGCACCTTTCGCCGGATTCAATCCGCACGGAAATTTCGGGAACGCAGGAATTCCCCGCGACCGTCCAGGCCCACGCGCTGGTCATCGGCCTGCTCGGTCTCGCGGAAGATGCCCCTGCCTTTGCCCGGCTCGCCAAACGGCTGGGACTGTCGCGCCTGGTCGCAGGCCGCGCCGGGCTCTGCATCAGCCAGACTCCGTCCGTCTTCGATGGTCTGCTCTGGTCCATCATCGGCCAGCAAATCAATCTTCCCTTCGCGTGTTTGCTGCGTCGCCGGTTGATCGAACGCGTCGGCACTCCGCTCGCGGGAGGGCTCTATCCTCCGCCGACCGTCCAAGCAGCGGCGCAACTGGAGCCGGCCGATCTGCTCCCGCTGCAATTTTCCCGCCAGAAAGCCGACTACATCATCACCACCGCGCGCCTGATCGCCACGGGCCAGCTCGACCTCGAAGGATTGCGCACGATGTCCGCCACCCGCGCCGAACGCACCTTGCTCGCGATCCGCGGCCTGGGGCCATGGTCGGTCAACTACCTGATGATGCGGTCCCTGGGGTTTCCCGACTGCGTGCCCCTCGGCGACACGGGAGTGACCAGCGGCCTGCAATCCCTGCTGAAACTCGACGAACGCCCCGATGTGGACGCCACCCGGCGCCTGATGGCGATCTTCTCCCCATATCGCAGCCTCGCTACTGCGCACCTGTGGCAGTTCAATCATCCCCTTCCAACATGAGACAATTTTACGATACCTGGACCACCCCGGTGGGCGAATTTTCCGTCGCGCTCGACGCCAACGATTCCGTGATCGCCACGGCCTTCGGCGGCGTGTCTGAACTGCGGACCCGTTTCAACGCCGACGAACTGGTGCACGATCCCGCCCGCGCCGCGGCTGCGCGGCAGGAAATCACCGATTATTTTGCCGGCACCCGGCAGACCTTCACGCTCAAGCTCTCGCCGAGCGGTACTCCGTTCCAGCAGAGCGTGTGGGCGGCGTTGCAGCGGATTCCCTTTGGCGCCACGCAGACCTACGGCGAACTCGCCACGCAGATCGGCAATCCGAGCGCATCACGCGCCGTGGGCCGGGCCAATGGGGCCAATCCCATCGCCCTGATTGTCCCCTGTCACCGCGTGATCGGCAGCGATGGCTCAATGACCGGCTTCGCGTTTGGGGAAGACATCAAGCGCCAGCTTCTGGAGCACGAGACCGCCCGGAGCGCGCCGAAGCTGTTCAATTAAAAAGGAGGGCGGGTCGGAAACCCCGCCCTACTTCACTTGGGCCAGTGCCGTGACAAACGCCCCCATCTTCGCGTGATCCTTCACGCCCGGCTTTACCTCCACCCCGCTGTTCACATCGACAAAGCGAGCTCCGCTTTTCCGCAGGGCTTCGGTGATATTTTCCGGATTGAGGCCGCCGGATAGAATCCAGGTTTTCTCCGGATGCGCCTTTTGATGCCGGGCAAACTTCGGCCAGTCGCCCGTTTTTCCCGAACCCCCGAAGCCCGTGGCCTGGAAGGTATCCAGCAGAAATAATGAGGCGAACGGCAGAAATTCAGCCGCGACCTCGATTGCGGGCGGCAATTTCGGAGCGAGCCATAGCCGTTCGGGTCCGACCGCCCTGCTCCAATCGGCGACCTTCGCCAGCGGAGTTTCGAGTGGAAAATGAATCTGAAAGGAATCGAATCCCGCCGCCATCGCATCGGTGAGTTCCCCCTCGGTCGGCGAAACCAGCACCGCCACCCGCTTTCCCTTGGGCAGCGATGTGGCCATGGTCCGATACTGCTCCAGGGCAAGAAATCGCGGCGATTTCGGATAGAGAATAAACCCGAGATAGTCCGCCCCGAGACGATGCGCGAATTCCGCGTCCTCGACAGACCTGAGACCGCAGACCTTGAGACGAATATCGCCGATCATGAGGAATGGGAGCACGGAGCAAGGCAGGCAGGGAGGAAATCCAAATATTTTCCCTCCTCGGTACTCTCAGTGTGCTCCGTGTTCATAAAAACGAATTAACGCTCTTGATGACGTGATCGACCTGCGCATCGGTTAACTCCGGGAAGATCGGCAGGCTGACACACGTTGCCGCGGCTCTCTCGGCGACAGGAAAAGATCCGGTTCCATAACCAAGATTGGCATAACATTTCTGCAGGTGCAACGGGACGGGATAGATCAGATCGGTCCCGATTTCCTGGCGCGTAAGGTGTTCCCGCAGCGCATCGCGGCGCGGATGCCGCACCGTGAATTGATGGAAGACCGACTTACCGTAAGCCGGCTGCTCCGGCAGGCGCAACTCGGCGAGACGGATCTCCGCGAGATAGCGCGACGCGATAGCCTGGCGGCGCGCGGTCCAGGCGGCGAGATGCGGCAGCTTGACGTTGAGCAATGCGCCTTGGAATCCGTCCATCCGGAAATTGCCACCCACGATGTCGTGGTAATAACGGCGGTCCGAACCGTGCACGCGGATATGGCGCGCCTTCGTATGGACGTCTTCGCGCCGCGAGACAAACGCCCCGCCTTCGCCGCAGCCGCCGAGATTCTTGGTCGGATAAAAACTGAAGGTGCCCACGTCGCCCATCGTGCCCACCGGTGTGTTCTTATAACGCGCGCCCACCGCCTGCGCACAATCCTCGATCACGAAGAGATTGTGCTGCCGGGCGATCGCCAGGATCTCGTCCATCCGCGCGGGCTGGCCGAACAAGTGCACGATAATGATCCCCTTGGTTTTCGGGGTAATCGCCGCCGCCAGCTTTGCCGGGTCGAGATTGAACGTGCCTTCCTCGATGTCGGCAAAGACAGGATGCGCACCGACATAATTGATGCCCCAGGCCGAGGAGATGAACGTGAAGGGTGCGGTGATCACTTCGTCGCCCGGCCCGAACCCAGCGATCATGCAGGCAACGTGAAGCGGCGCCGTGCCGCTGTTCATGCCCAGGGCCCGCGGATAACCCAGCGTCGTGGCGAAGTTTTTCTCAAAATCCTCCACATCCTTGCCGAGGCAGAAACGCGTGGCGTCGTAGGTGGCGGTGAGGGCCGCCAGCGCTTCTGCGCGCAGCGCCTTGTGCGGCAGGGAAAGATTGAGAAACGGGACTTTCATTTAGCGGTTGAAGCACGCTCAAAAGCGCCAGCCACCGCAATGATTTTGTCACTCTGAAAGCAGGTAGGGCGAATCCTCCGGATGAGCCGTTCGTGTGCCCGGCTCGTCGGGGACGACTCGCCCTACCGGCTTCCGATCAACGCGACCCAAGCTTCTTCACCAACGCCTCCACCAACGAGTCCAGCGAGGGCTGTTTCGCCACGAAATCAACTGGCATGCCGGTTTTCTTCATCGTTTCGCTGGTTTGCGGCCCGATGCTGCCCGCGAGCGGCCGCCTGGCTTCGGGGGACAATTTCAACGAAGCCGCCTGATCGACAAAGGACTGTACCGCCGACGAGCTCGCAAAAAGGATGGCATCGGCGCCACGGGCCCGAAAATCGGCCGCCGCCGGCTCCGCCGTGAGATCGGTTTTCTCGGTTTTATAAACCTGGAAGCGATCCACAATGGCGCGGGCCTCCTCAAGCTTCTTGATCAGGTGGTCGCGATTCAGGTTGCCCGTCACGACCAGGATCTTGGCGCTGTCGAGACTTCCGGTCGCCACCATGGCCTCGCCCAAGGCCTCGGACGTCGCAATCTCCGGCTGGCATTCGGTGCGCAGGTGCAGTTCCGTGATCGCCCGCGCCGTGCCCTCACCCACCACGGCGAAACGCATCAGGCCCAGCGCGCGAACGTCGTCGAACAGCCGGAAGAATTCCTCGAAAAAAAACCGCACGCCATTGGCACTCGTGAACACGATCCAGTCGTAGCTTCCCAACTCGGTCATGATGTCGGCGAGCGTGTCCTTGGAGATCTCCTTGGAAATTTTGATCAGAGGGAGCTCGACCAGCTCAGCGCCCAGCGCCAGCAGCTTGCCGCCGAGTTCGGCGGTTTGTTCGCGCGCGCGCGTGAGGGCAATGCGCCGGCCGGAAAGGGATTTGTTTTCAGCGGTAGCCATGGGAATCAAGTCAGACCAAATTGTTTCAGCAAACGGTCAGCCGTCGTCGCGGGATCTACAAAATCGGACGGACTCAACGGCACGTTGCGCAGCCCGCCTTTTTCGTGGAAGAAATAAAGGGTGTTCGCCGTCACATGGGCGCCAAACGCCGTGTGACAGCCGCCGCCCAGCGCGGTTTGAAAGGCCCGTTCCAGCACCACGGCGCCCGCCGTGGCCGCATCGAACACATCCTTGAAGCGGGTGGCGTCAGCAGCGCGACATTGCACCGCAATCGCGCCCTGGCCCACCGCCGGCACCATCTCGGTGAACGCCAGCGGACGAAATTCCAATCCCGGCCACCCGGCGATGCCGAGACGCCGGAGCCCCGCCGCCGCAAGCACGGTCGCATCGGCGACGTTCTGCTCGGCGATCTTGCGCAGGCGGGTGTCCACATTGCCGCGAATTTCGGAAAAAACGACGTCCGGAAACAGCAGCGCCACTTGCAGTCGCCGGCGCGGGCTGCCGGTCGCGATCGTCCGGGGCGCTCCCCCGCCCTGACGGAAAACCAGCACATCGCGCGGGTCATCCCGCGGCAGATAACCGCCGATCGCCAGATCCGCCGCCATCTCTCCGGGCAAATCCTTCGTGCTATGCACGGCCACGTCGGCCTCGCCGCGCAACAACGCCTGTTCCAATTCAGAGGTGAAAAGCCCCTTACCGCCTTTGCCCTCCAGCGACCACTCCGCCTGCTTGTCGCCGGTCGTGACGATTTTCAGTAACTCGGTTTCCACCCCCAGCGTTCGCGCCAAATGCGCCGCGACCATCTCGGTCTGCTTGAGAGCGAGCGGGCTTTTGCGGGTCGCGAGGATGAGTTTTTTGGCCACGGGGGACTCGGATAAAAAAAGAGGTCGCAGAGAAGAAGTCAAAGGACTCGGGTCCTCGGCCTTCCGCTCTGCGACCGCAGGGGTAGGATTTCGCGCGGATCAGTACGTCGCCTGCACGCCCTTGAGGTTCTTTTTACTCATCCAGGGCATCATGCTGCGGAGACGCTGGCCGGTTTTTTCGATCGAGTGTTTTTCGCCCTGGGCGAGAAGCTTTTTGTAGTTCTTCAGGCCGCCCTTGTATTCGCGCACCCATTCGCGGGTGAACTGGCCGGTCTGGATCTCCTTGAGGATCTTTTTCATCACGGCCTTCGTCTGCTTGTTCACGACGCGCGGGCCACGGGTGATGTCGCCGTATTTGGCGGTCTCGGAAATCGAGAAACGCATGCCGGCGATGCCGCTCTCATACATGAGATCGCAGATCAGCTTCAGCTCATGGAGACATTCGAAGTAAGCCATCTCGGGCTGGTAGCCCGCTTCGACGAGGGTTTCGAAGCCGGCCTGCACCAGGGCGCTGGCGCCGCCGCAGAGCACGGCCTGTTCGCCGAAGAGATCGGTCTCGGTCTCTTCCTTGAAGGTGGTCTCGAGCACGCCGGCCCGGGTGGAGCCGATGCCCTTGGCCCAGGCGAGCGCGGTCTTCTTGCCCTGCTTCGACTTGTTCTGCGCGACGGCGATGAGGGCTGGCATGCCTTTGCCCTCGACATAGAGTCGGCGGACCATGTGGCCGGGACCCTTCGGGGCAACCATGATCACATCGATGTCCTTGTGCAGCTTGATAAGGCCGAAATGCACGGCGAGACCGTGACTGAAGAGGAGCGTCTTGCCCTTGCTGAGGTTCGGGAAAATGTCCTTCGCATAGACATCGGCCTGCTTCATGTCCGGCAGCGCGACCATGATGACATCGGCGCGACGCACGGCTTCGGCGGTCTCGTAGACCTTCAGGCCGTGCTGTTCCGCAACGGCCTTGGACTTCGAGCCGGCGTAGAGGCCGATGATGACCTTGCAGCCGCTGTCCTTCAGATTGAGCGCATGGGCGTGGCCCTGCGAACCATAGCCGAGGACGGCGAGCGTTTTATTTTTAAACACGCCGAGATCGGCGTCTTTGTCGGTGTAGACTTTGGCGGGCATGATAAGTGGAGGGGAGTTAAGGTGTCAGTTGTAAGGTTTAAGGCAGAGGATCAGCGCTTCAGGGCGAGGCGACCGGTGCGGGCAAGTTCGAGAATACCGAAGGGTTCGAGCAGTCCGAGGAAAGCGTTCACTTTTTCCTCGTCACCCGTGACCTCGATGATGAGCGCGTCTTGGGAAAGGTGCACGATCTTGGCGCGGAAGATATCCTTGATCTGGAGGATTTCGGGCCGGCTCTTCGAATCGGCGCGGACCTTCACCAGGACCAGCTCGCGGGCGACTGCCTGGCTTTCCTTGAAATCGTTCACTTCGACCACGTTGATCAGCTTGCGCAGCTGCTTGATGCAAAGGTCCAGGGAAGCCTCGTCGCTCTTGAGGACGATGGTGATCCGGGACAGCGAGGCATCGTGCGTCGGCGCAACATTGAGCGAGTCGATGTTGAAGGCGCGCCCGGAGATCATGCCAGCCACGCGCGCGAGGACGCCGAACTTATTCTCAACGAGGACCGAGATCGTGTGTCGCATGGAAGGTTTAGATGAAATGAAAGGAAAAGGCTCTACGGCGCGCCATCCGAAGCTCGCTGCGAGCGTAGGATGGTGGACGCCGAGGGACTCGAACCCCCGACCCTCTCGGTGTAAACGAGATGCTCTAACCAACTGAGCTAGGCGTCCGAGCCGAGGGTAGAGCTAAGCGGGCGCCCCCGGGCTATGACAAGGAATTATTCATCCTCCTACGCCGAGGCTATGGAGGACAAGGGGGGCCTTGGCCCAAGGCCCTAAACCCCTACCAGCGCCGCTTTTGGCTTCAGCCAGCCTTCGCGGACCATGAGCTCGGCGTTCTGGAGGGCGTTGAGGGCCGCGCCTTTCCAGAGATTGTCGCCGCTGACCCACAGCGCCAGGCCGTTGTCGAGCGCGGTATCGATGCGGATGCGGCCCACGCCGCACTTCTCCTTGGAGCTGAAGTCGAGCGGAGTCGGATATTGCTGCTTCGCGGGATCGTCCACCAGGACCGCACCCGGGAAAGCCGCAATCGCCGCCCGCGCTTCCTCGACGCTCACGGGACGCTCAAACTCGGCATTGATCGCGACGGAATGCGCCCGGACCACGGGCACGCGAACGCACGAGGCCGAAACCTTGAGATTGGGCAGCCCCATGATCTTGCGGCTTTCCTGCATCATCTTGGTCTCTTCCCCCGTGTACCCGTTGGGCCCGAAGGTATCGACCTGCGGGATCACATTAAACGCGATCTGGTAGGGATAGACTTTGCGCGCCAGCGGCTCGCCCTTGGCGTGCGCCTGGACTTGGTCCTCGAGTTCGCGCACCGCCTCGGCGCCCGTGCCGGAGACCGATTGATACGTGGCCGCGATGTAACGCTTTAAACCAAAGCGCTGGTGCAACGGCCACAACGCCATGAGCGTGACGGCCGTAGAGCAATTGGGATTGGCAATGATGCCCTTGTGGGTGCGCAGCGCCTCCGGATTGATTTCCGGGATCACGAGCGGCACCGACGGGTCGAGGCGAAAAGCGGAGCTCTTGTCAATGACGAGACAGCCGGCCTTGACTGCATCGGGCGCCAGGGCACGCGTCGTTGGTCCGCCCGCGGCAAAAAAAGCGACATCCACGTCGGCAAACACCCCGGGCTTGGCTTCTTCGACCGTGTATTTCTTGCCCGCCACCGTCAGGACTTTGCCCGCGGAACGCGCCGAGGCAAAAAGCCGCAAAGAGCCGAACGGGAAATTCCGTTCATGCATCAAACGCAGCAATTCTTGACCGACGGCACCTGTGGCGCCGACGATACCGACTGTGAGGGATGACTTCTTATCCATAGATTCTCCTTTGGAACGGGTTAATAAAACCGCTTCCGCTCTCGGCATCAAGCCCACAGAGCGGATTCTCGTCGTGCGCATCGGTCTCCAGACGATGCAACTGTTTCGCCGGAACGAATGTGTGAAAAGCTACGTCGTCTCCACCTCGCGGCGCCCACCCTCGAATGTGAAGGATTCCCTCGGCACCCCCCGCGGGCTGCACGAGATCGCCGAGCGGATCGGGGCGGGCCAGCCGGCCGGGATGGTCTTCAAGGCGCGTGTTTCCACCGGCAAGCACTACTCGGAGTTTCCCGATGCCAGCACCGACACCAATCTGATCACCAGCCGCATCCTCTGGCTGCGTGGCCTGGAACCCGGCGTGAACCGCGGCGGCGAAGTCGATACCTACGAGCGCTATATTTACATCCACGGCACGAATCAGGAGGAACGCGTGGGCGGACAGTTGAGCGCCGGCTGTGTATTGATGCGCAATCTTGAGATCATCGAACTTTACGAAGCGGTGCGGGCGGGAGATTGGGTTTGGATCGTGGATTAGGAATATGGCCTTGCACCCTCGCTTTGTCATTCTGAGCGCAGCGAAGAAGGTGGGGCAAATCCTCCGGATGAGCCGTTCGTGTGCCCGGCTTGTCGGGGACGACTCGCCCTACCTCGCTCGCAATGACAGACAGCGGAGCATTTCAATCCTGCAGACTTGCCATTGCCGGCGGGCTCCCGGCTTAATCGCGGGGTGTTGTCCAAAATCGTTACCCCCTGCGTCCTCCTCCTCGCCTCCATGGGCGCGGGCTTCGCGAATGGCTCCGATCCGGTGGTCCTGAAAAACACCCGCGAGCTGTTCGTCGACGACTACATTCTCGCCTCGAGCACCGGGCTGGAGACCCGATTGGGAACCGCGACGCGGGCCGGCACGGCCATTTCGCTCGACAAAAAATGGGAAAGTCCGTTCGGCGGCGCTTACATCTCCGTCTTCCACAACGGCGAAAAATTCCAGATGTACTACCGCGGCGCCTTTGGCGAGGGCGACGGCAACAATCTCACGTGTTACGCGGAGAGCGCGGATGGCAAGACGTGGGACCGGCCGAATCTCGGTATCATCGATCTCGGGGGCTCGCGTGAAAATAATGTAGTGATCGCGCCGCAGTCGCCTGGTTTCCCCGCGCACAACATCAGTGTGTTTTACGACAGCCGCCCGGGTGTTCCGGCGGAAGAGCGCTACAAGGCGGTCGGCGGTGGCACGGGTGGCAAGGCCGCCCACCAAAAAGCCGGCACCGTGCGCGCGCTGTATCGTTTCATCTCGGCGGACGGTAAGCATTGGAAGCAGCAATCGCCCGAACCCATGTTCCGCGACTGGGCGCTGGATTCACAGAACGTGCTCGTCTGGCTGCCTGCCGAGCAATGCTTCGCCATCTACATGCGCACCTGGACCGCGGACGTCCCCGGCCAGCCCTTTAGATATTTCAGCATCCCCAACAATATCCGGACGATCGCCCGCTCCACCGCCAAGGATTTCTCGGGCCCCTGGTCGACGCCGGTGCGCATGACCTTCGGCGAAACGCCGATGGAAGATCTCTACACCAATGCGACACAGCCTTACTTCCGCGCCCCGCAGATCCTGATCTCGATGCCGTTCCGTTTTGTGCCGAACCGGGTGGTCTTGAGCGAAGAGAAGCTCAACCAGTACGAAATTCAGCGCACCCAGCGGAAAGGCGTGTCCGACGCCGTGCTGCTCACCTCCCGCGGGGGCAATGCGTACCAGAGAAAATTCATGGAATCCTTCGTTCGTCCCGGCATGGACGACAGCAGTTGGGCCGCCCGGAGCAACATGCCTGGCACCGGTTTCATCCAGACGGGACCGGCTGAATTGTCCTTTTTCGTCGTCCGCGGCTATGCGTCCAACCAGGAGCGCATTGAACGCATGGCCCTGCGGCTCGATGGCTTTGCCGCCCTGCACGCCGGCTACAAAGTCGGCCATGCGGTCACGCGGAAGCTGAAGCTGGAAGGAAAACGTCTGGCGCTCAACCTCTCCACGTCCGCCCGGGGAATGATCAAAGTCGTCGTGCTCGACGAGACCGGCGGCGAAATTTCCGGCTTCGGCGAAGCGGACGCGCGCGAGCACGTGGGTGATTCCGTCGACCTGACCGCCGGATGGAAAAGCGGAAAGTCCATCGGGGAACTTTCAGGCCAAACCGTGCAGCTGAAATTCATCCTGCAAGACGCCGATTTGTATTCGTTCGGGGTTTTTGACGTCTGAGGCGCTGCGGCGGCGACCTGCAGAGGTAGGGCGGGTCTTTGACCCGCCCTCTCTGCGTTTCTGTTTCTGTTCAGCCGTCCAATGCGTGGGCAAGAGCAGGTCAAAGACCTGCCCTACCTGGACTACGGCATCGCCACGCGCGCGATCCCGGCGCCCGACAAAACCCTGACCCGGTCGCCGACGCCAAAATTGGGCGGTGTTTCCTGCGCCACCACGACGGTGTTTCCATTATCCAATTTGA
>CAMAPG010000040.1 GCA_945859965.1 Opitutus sp. GAS368
CTGCCTGGTCGGCGGCGCGACGATTTATGCCAGCGGGGCCTTGCGTGACGCCCACGTCGATCTCAGCCGAGTCTACCAATTCGGCGCAGCCTGCACCCTGGTGTGCGCGGGCATGTTATTCTTCGTCCGGCCGAAGCCCATTTAACCACCCATTCCGGAATTTTTCGCCACGAAAGAACACAGAGAGCACAAAGATCAGACCGCCGGATTGTCTCTTTGTGTTCCTTGTGTTCTTTCGTGGCTAAAAATCCGGGATAGGTCAGCTGACTGACAAAACCTGCTGGCGCGCATGCGAGTCGAGCGCCACCGCCCAGAGTTCGTGCGACGCGACCGCCTCGTCGGGCGTGGCACAACCAAAACGGTCCCCGAGCACCCCGGCGCGTTCGGCCAGGAAAGCGGCCCACATCTGCATCAGGATATCGGGGAAGCCCGGCTCGAAGATGCCGCCGGTAATCGTGCGGAACGGCGTGCCGAAACCCAGATCCGTCTTCTCCCACGTTTGCTCCTTCAAGCGCCGGTAGGTCCAAAAGGTCTTCGGTTCCTTGGTCGAGTACCGCACGCCGCGATCGGTGCCGAGGATCTCCACGTACCAGGTGTTCGTCTCCGTGGGCGCCATACGTTTCATCTCGAGCGTGACCGGGGTCGGATGCCCCGCGATCGGCGCCACGCAATGCAGCGTGGCGTTGTCCCAGGTGTCGCACGGGGCGGTCCCGCCCTTGCCATCCGGACGCGTGCCATAAATTTTCTGGAGCTGGGCGTAGACGGACGATGGCTTCCAGCCGAGGCGCAACAACACATGGGCCACGTGCATGCCGAGGTCTCCCATCACCCCGATCTGCCCGCAAAATTCCGTCTGGCGCTTCCAGTTGATTGGCTTCGCCGGGTCGAGGTCGCTCGAATGCAAAAACCCCGCCTTCACCTCGAGGATGCGCCCGAGCTCGCCACTGTGCGCGAGCTGGAAGGCGCGCTGGGCGCCCGGGAGAAAGGGAAACTCCGAGGACACGCGCACAAAACGGCCCAGCCGCTTCGCCTCCGCCTGGATGCGCCGCGCCGCGGCGAGATCGATCCCGAAGGGTTTCTCCGCCAGCAGGTCCTTGCCCGCGCGCAACACATCGAGATAAATCCGCTCGTGCAGGTGGTGCGGCACGGCCACATACACCACATCCACCTCGGACGAAGCGAGCAAGGCCCGGTGATCCTGCGTGAGGAGCCGGACCGAGGGCACCTCCCGGAACCACTCCAGCAGCGCGGGTTGCAGGTCGCACACCGCGGTGAGTTCCGCCCGTACCGGAAAATTTTCCAGCGCAAACCAGCGGCCGAAGGCGGACGCCGCCTCGCGGCCCATGAGCCCGCCACCGATGATGCCGATGCGCACCAGGGGCCGGGGAGTTGGAATTTTTTCGGAGGCGGATGGAAGCATGGCAGAAAGCCGTTAACCGGCGGAAAATAATTCCGGAATCGCCGCGTGCACCAGCGGACGGAAACGCAAGGCGGTTTCCATCGGCACGGAGCGGTAGGGCCAGCGCAGGCGCGTGGTGAGCGACGACCAGCCGCCGGCGACGGCGAGGCATTTGTCGACCGCCATGTTGGAAAACTTGTCCCGCGTGATCAGCGGCGTGATGTGCTCCGCAAAGAACGCGAGGATTTTTTCCTGCACCCGGAGACCGGCCGCCGGATCGCGGACAATCAGGTCATACCAGCGCTGCGCGCCGCCCGGACTGAGGCACGCCACGTTGGAATAAGCGCCATGCGCACCCTGGGCGATGCCCGTCGCGAGCAAGTGTCCGGGAACGAAAACCGAGAGCCGGCGCATGACCGGCTGCATCGCCGCATACCAGGCAGCGTCGCCGCCGGGCACCTTCATGCCCGCCACGCCGGGAATTTTATCGGCGATCTCCAGCCACTCGGCCGGAGTGAGGTGGCGCTTCGCATGCGGCGGGTTGTAGACGATGAGCGGGATCGGCGCCGCCGCGGCCGCCATGATTTCCAGAAACACGAGGATCTCGGAAAATTGCGGAACGAACCAGTCGGGCAGGATGACCTGAAACGCCGACGGCTGCAGGGCCTTCGCGCGGCGCAGGCGGGCGAGCGCGAGTTGAGGACTCATCTGGCTCACCCCGATTTGAAACGGCAGTCCCGCGCGGCTGCATTTTTCCGCGAGCAGCTGATTGACGCAGTCGAACTCCTCCTCGCTTTGGGTATAAAATTCCCCCGCGCTGCCATTGGAATAAACACCGTTCACCCGGGCGGCGGCGAAATGATCGAGCGTGTCCGCAAGCCGCGCGTAATCGATCGCATCGCCCTCGGCGATCGGGAGCAGCAGCGTGGCCCAGTTGCCGCGGATGGTGGAGGCGGTGAGCGGGGGCATGGTCACGCGGCGGCCGGCAGGGGCGAGGGAGCCGGCGCCGGCACGACCGCGCGCGGTTTCAGCAAGGCGAGCAGGATCGCGGTCACGAACAGGCCGCCGGCGGCGCATTGGAATACGATGGAGAGGTCGAACTTGGCGTCGCGCAGGGCGCCGCTGGCATAGGTCATCGCCCCTCCGGCGAAACACCCGACCATGTTCAGGAACCCGTAACCCGTCGCGCTGTAACGTTCATCGATCAGCGTGCGCAGGATCGGCATGGTATTCGCATCGTAGAAACCGCGGCCGATCCCGAACAGCACGAGTCCGGCCAGCGCGATGGCCAGCGTGTCGCTCCAGCCGAGCACAAAGAGCGCCGGCGCCGCCGCGGCGTAGCCGATGGCGGGCACCAGCATCCGTCCGCGGGGCCGCGTCCGGCTCCACCGGTCCGCCAGGGCGCCTCCGACCAGGATGCCGGCAAACGACGCTACCTGCAGGTACGCCGTGGCCGAGAGGCCGGCCGTGCCGAGCCCAAGTTTGAAATGCTCGCGGAGGTACGTCGGCAGCCAGCCGTAGACCGCCCAGTTGGAGACTCCGACCAGCGCGTTCAGCACGAGCAGGACGGTGAAGGCGCGGCGGGAAAACAGTTCGCGCAACGCCGTGCCCAGGCGAACCCCGGACCCGTTTGCGCCCGCCACCGGGACTTCGGCGCGCGGGGCATCGCGCAAAAACAAAATCAGGAGCAGTGCATAACCGATTCCGATGGCGCCGAGGAGCGTAAAACCGAGCCGCCAGCCGTACGCCTCCGCGATGAATCCGCCCAGGCCCCCGAGCGCCCCGCCCGCATACATGCCGCTGCCATGGAGCGCGGTCGCGAGGGAACGCGTCGAACCGCGGTGATGATCCGAGATGAGCGCCAGCGCGGCGGGAAGATAACAGGCTTCGCTCACCCCCATCAGGGCCCGCGCCCAGAAGAGCCCCGTGTAGGATTGCATGTGGCCCGTCATCCAGGTGACGGCGGACCAGATCAGCAGACTGATGAAGATCACGGTTCGTCGGCTGAAACGATCCGCCAGAAATCCGCAAAACGGGCTCGCCAGCCCGTAGATCCACAAAAAGACCGATGTCAGCAGTCCGAACTGCGCCTCGGTCATCGGTATGTCCACGAGAATCGGCTCGCGCATCGAGGTGATGACGAGACGGTCGAGGTAATTGAGCAACGCCACCACCCACAGCAGCCCCACGGCGATCCAGGCGGCACGGTTGCGGGAGTGATTCGGGGGTGAAAGCGTCATGGTGGAAAATCGGTTCACTGGTTCGGCTGGCACTCGAGCGTCCACACCTCCGGGGTGCGATATCCGGGAATGCGTTCGCCATTCGCAATCACCCACCGTCCGCGCCAGGGCGTCGTCGGCACCGTGGCGCGGGAAAAGGGCGCCGCTCCCACCGGGCTCCACTGGTCCTTCGCCGGTTCGTAGCGGAGAATTTCCCGGGGGAAGCCCGGATGTCCCGGTCCATTGAGATGCACCCGCGTACCATCGTCGCCCCCGATCACGAGGATTTCACCGGCGGGAGTCAGTGGCGCAGGCGAAGGCGCCGCGACGCAGGGCACCGGCACGTCCGCCAGGCGGCGCCACCCACTGCCCTCGCGATAGGCGTGGGCATCGCGTAAATAGGTCCGCACGGCCTTGCCCTGCGCATCGGGTCGCAGACTCACGCCGCTGAAAAGATAAAACGTGTCCGCATCCGCCCCGGCCACCGCGAGCATCCGCGCGGGGCCCGGGCACGGCGGCAGGTTGCGCCAGCCGCGGTCCATGGCGGTGAGGTCGAGCGCCCAGAAGGTCGCCAGCGCCTCAGTGGCATCAGGCCGGTCGATTCCGCCCGCCACGTACAGCCAGTCGCCTGCGACCGCCCCGCTCATGAATGCACAGGGGCGCGGCAACGCGGGCAGCGCGGTGCGCGATAACTGGCGACCATTCCAAACCAGCTGAAAAACCTCGTCGAAATGGCGGTGGGCGTCGCCGCCACCGACACACAGAACGCCGCCCGGCGTGTTGGCGGAAAGGCCATACGCATTGGGCCGGGAAAGACGTCCGATCTCGGTCCACTCCCCGTCCGCCTCGGCCAGGAGAAAAATCCGGTCGGACCAGACCTTGGTCCCGCCTTCCCACGGTCTCAGATCTGGAAAATGCGCGCCGCCCGCCACCAGCAGGGCATTTCCCGCGACGCCGGCGAAGGGCGAGGCAAATCCTTCCGGGTCGGGAACCGGCGGCAAGGTTGTCCAGTGAAGTCGGGGTGGTTTCACACGAGGGGCGGCGATAACCGGATCTGGCGCGCCCAGGCGCTGACCAGGAGGAAACCGGAGACCGAGTGCCGAGCGTCGAAGCTGCCCGGCACGACTCAAAGGTATTTTTCTGGTCTGCTAAACGAAACAGCGCGCAGACGCATCCGCTGGGAGCTGTTTGGGAATTCGTCTCTCCGGGTAGCGAAAGCCGTGAGGCTTTTGTCCGAGCCCGAAACGCTCACGCGTTTCGCTACGAGAATCTAAAGCAACCAGCATTTTCCAAACAGCTCCTAATCCTTCGACTGGACGGGCAGCCGCCGCAGCGAAGCACCGGAGACAAACTGGGGATTCAGGTACGTCGCCTCGGCATGCCTCGCCGCCGGGCGGAGGAAGGCGCGCGCAATCTGGCGGGCAAACTGCGCCGGGGGAATTTCGTAGTGGGCGATCCGGGGCACCACCATGTCGAGAAACGGCTCCCATTCGATGGACAACAGCGAGATGTCCTGCGGCACCCGCAGGCCCAGCCGCGTGAGATGGCTGAAGGCCGTGAGCATCGAGGCGGCGCGCGCGCCGATCAACACCGTCGGCCGGACCGGTTCCGACATCAGCCGGTCGACCGCGCGGCAGATTTCCGAGGGTTCCTCATTACACGTCGCGACGACCATGTTGGCCGCCGCATAACGCGCCTTGCTGATGGCCTGCCGCAAACCGGTTTCCGTCGCAAGCACCCCGGCGTTGGAGACGGACGGGGTGATCAGCGCCAGCTGGCGGTGCCCCAGGCCCAGCAGCGTGTGCGCGGCGTGCACGCCGGCCGCGTGGGAAGCGATGTCGATCGCGGGCAGATGAATCCCGTCGAAGCGGGTCCCGGCGATCAGCACAAATTCGCTGCGCGTCTGAAACCACTCCTGCATCGCGCGTGTGCTCAACATCAGGAGCCAGTCGTTGTGCGGGTGTTTCTCGACCAGGCTTTCCAGGGCGTGCTTGGGATTGGGCCGATAGGCCTTGGCCGAATCTTGAAAGGTCAGCTGGATTTCCTGCTCGTTGAGGATGATCCGCAATTCATCAATCCACAGGGCGACGAAGAGCCGGAGTTTCGACAGCCGCGCGGGCATCACCAGCGCCACCTTGCGGGCCGGCGGCTGGCGCTGCCGCACCTGCAGCGCGCGCGGGGTGATCGCACAGGGCAGACCCTGGGAAATCTTCAGGTAGCCGTTCCGGGCCAGCTCGGACAGGGCCGCGCGCAACGTCCAGCGGCTGATCCGCAATTCCCGGCTCAAAATCCGCTCGCCCGGCAGTTCATGCTGCCACCGCCTTTGCCGCATGCCTTCCAGCAACACCGCCTCGGTTTGCGCGATCAGCGAGATTTTTTGGGGTGTCGCGTGCATATTCGGCCTTTTTACCCAGCAAACTGGTCTGGTTGACATAACTGTCAGTCGGGTTTGCCCGGGCAAGTCGAATTCAATCACCCTTGTCCGATAACGAGCCTGGCTTCGCGTGGCCCGGCCCTTTTCCCCCGTGTTCAACCTGTCCCCACTCTCTTGAGAACGTATTCCCTCATCACCGGCCTGATCGCGGCTCCCTTCACTCCCTTGATGCCCGACGGCGAGCTAAACCTGCGGCGCATCTCCAGCTACGCCGCCCGGCTCACGCAGGATGGCGTGGGAGGAGCGTTCATCTGCGGCACCACCGGCGAAGGCGCATCCCTGACCACCGCAGAGCGCATGCAGGTGGCGGACGCGTGGTGCAAGGCGCGCACCCCCGCGCTCAAGGTGATTGTGCACGTCGGCCACAATTCCAATCGCGACAGCCAGGCCTTGGCACGGCACGGCCAGGAGGCCGGCGCCGATGCGATTGCGACACTCGCCCCCAGTTTTTTTCGCCCGTCCAACATCGGCGACCTGATCGACTGGTGCGCGCCGATCGCGGCCGCGGCGCCGAAACTGCCTTTCTATTACTACCACATGCCGTCGATGGTCGGCGCCGATTTTCCCATGGCCGATTTCCTGCCCGAAGCGGCGCGGAAGATTCCTTCGTTTGCGGGCATCAAGTACACCCACGACAACTTGATGGACTTCGGCGACACGCTGGCTGCCGCCGGCAGCCGTTATTCGCTCCTGGCGGGACGCGATGAGATCCTTTTGTCCTATCTCGTGCTGGGCGCGAACGGCGCGGTCGGGAGCACCTACAATTATGCCGCCCCGATTTATCTGCAGTTGATGGCCGCGCATGCCGCGGGTGATTTGAAGGCCGCGAGAAAATGGCAGGCCCTGGTCCGGGGCTTCATCGGCGTCATGGCCAAATCGGGCGGAATGAGCGCCAACAAGGCCATGATCGGGCTTGTCACCGGCATCGATTGCGGTCCGCCGCGCGCTCCGCTGCGCACCTTGACCCCTGCCCAAGTCACCAAGCTCCGCGCCGATCTCGAGGCGGTGGGACTTTTCTCCGGGCTGGCCGAAGCGGCCGCCGCGCGCGCCGCTTGATTTTACGGGGTAAAACGAAAAGGGAGGCCGGCCAAAACCTGGGCGCACCGGTTTTCCGCCTCCCTGTTGCCACGCCCGCCTAGGTTTTCTTGCCATGCCTATTTCCATTGTCGTCTGGGCACATCTCGATGAACGCGCCCGCCAGCTGATCCGGGACACCCTGCCGGACGAGGCGGTGCATTTCGCGGATCGCCACCAGCCCACCGCGATCGACCGGCAGCGGCTGGCGGAGGCCGAGGTCGTTTTCGGCAACCTGCCCGCCAAATCGCTGCCGCAATCGCCGCGCTTGCGCTGGATGCAGCTCGAGTCCGTCGGCTTCGAATATTACCAGAAGTCGCCCGAGGTGACCGCGGCCCTGAAGATCTCCAATCTCAAGGGCATGTTCGAGTGGCCCGCGGCGGAAACCGCCCTCGCCGGGGTGCTCGCCCTGGCCCGCGGCCTGCGCAAGATCCTGCCCGCGCAAACCGAGGCCCGCTGGATCGAGCTCGAGGTGCGACCCGAAACCTGGCTCCTGCACGGCAAGCGCGCCCTGGTCCTCGGCGCCGGCTCGATCGGCCAGCGGATGCGGCTCCTGCTCGAGGCCTTCGAATGCGAGGTGCACCTGTTTGCCCGGCGCAGCCCCGGCGCGGATGTGCGCACGCGGGAGGAACTCGCGGCCCAGTTCGCCGCCAGCGATCTCGTGGTGTGCTGCCTGCCCAAGACGCCCGAGACGATCGGGCTCATCAGCCGGCCGCTCCTGGAATCAATGCGGCCCACCGCGATCTTCGTGAATATCGGCCGTGGAGCGGTCGTCGATGAAGCCGCGCTGGTCGACGTCCTGCAGCAGCGGCGGATCGGCGGCGCCGTGATCGATGTGACGCTCGCCGAGCCCGTCCCGCCCGGCCATCCGCTCTGGCAATGCCCGAACACCATTCTCACGCAGCACACCGGCGGCGGCTACCATGATGAGTTGATCGACAAGGCCCGCCTCTTCCTGAAGAATTTCGCCCGCTACCGTAAGGGCGAGCCCGTGCTCAACCTCATTGATTTGAAACAGGGTTACTGACCATGTCCAAGATTACCCGCGTCCGCCCCGTCCTGCTCAGCGCCCCCTACTCTACCCCCGAGACCAGTGCCGAGGTGAAGCTCCACCTCCCGGCCGGTTGGCGCACGATCGGCATGGTCGAGATCACCCTCGACAACGGCATCGTCGGCCTCGGCGAAGGCTACCTCGCCGTGTTTGCACCCCATGTGTTTCGTGCGATCGTCGACTTGGTGACGCCAGCCCTGCTCGGGCGCGACCCGCGCGACCTGGAACGGCTGATGCGCGATCTCACGCTGACCACCGGCTACTGGAGCTGGCAGGGAGCGGCGCAGCACGTGGTGAGCGCGTGTGAAATCGCGCTGCAGGACTGCCGGGCACAGCTGTTCGGCGTCTCCGTGGCCCGGATGCTGGGGGCCGAATCCGGGCGCACCCTCAAACTGTACGCGAGCGGCGGGGATTCCATCACGCCGGAAGCGATGGGCCGCGAAATCAGCGCGATCAAGGCGCTCGGCATCGATCTCTTCAAAATCCGCTCGCGCAACCACGAGGCCGCCAAAACCGCCTGGTGCCAGCGCTCCGCGGCCGTGCATGGCATCGAAGTCGCGGTCGACATGACGCAGAATCTCGCGGTCCCCTCGCAGTCGGTCGCGGATATCCTGCGCTATCTGGATGCCGTGACCCTGCACGGCGGCCGCGCCCCTTATTTTCTCGAGGAAGCCCTCGGCCCGCAGGAGTTGGGCAACTACCGCGAACTGCGGGCCCGCGTGCCCCACTCCCGGATCGCCGGCGGCGAAATCGTCACCACCGCGAGCGAACTGTGTCATCGCATCGAGCAAGGCTGCTATGACATTGCGCAACCCGATGCGACGGTCATCGGCGGAATCGGGCCGACCTTGGAAGTCTTCAGTGCCGCGCGGCGCTACGGTGCCGAAATCTACGTGCACTGCTGGGGCGGGCCGGTGGGCATGATGGCGAACTACCATGCGGCGCTCGCCGGCGGCGGACGCACGACCGAATGGCCGCTGCCTCGCTACGAATTGCGCGACGCGCTCGTCGTGACCCCGTGGAAGATCACCCAGGGCCAGCTGAGCCTGGCGGAAACGCCGGGCCTCGGCGTCCGCCTCACTCCGGAGATCGAGAAAAAATATGCGTTCCGCGAGGACGCCGTTTACCGCTGCCTGACCGATCCCTCGCAGCTCCCCCGGGCGGATTGGCGCTGAAGCATCCGCCGCGTTGCGTGCCACGCCATGAAGAGTGCCCTGCCCTCGCCTTCGAGCAAAGACCGCCTGGATGCCGATCTGGTCATTGGCCGGCTGAAACGTCTGCAGGCGTTTGAAATTCAATCCGCGCGGCTGCTGGGCGGCTGGCTTCCGGGAATCGCCCGGTGGGAAACGAAACACCAGCTCGGGCTGCATCTCTGGCAGGACGCGTCGCACAGCAAGGAATTGCGCACCCGGCTCTGGGAACTCCGCATTTCCAATCCGGACCGCGGACTCGGCGCGGACATCGCCCACTTGGTGCAGGGGCTGGCGGGCGCACAGGAAGACTACGAATTCCTCGCGGGCGTCTATCTGGTCTTCAAAACCGAACTGGTGGCGATGTACACCTTCATCGCCGACCAGACCAACGAGGTCTTCGATGCGCCGACGATTTCCATCCTTCGCCGCCTGCTCCCCGAGAAGCAGGCGCAGCTCGACTGGGCCCGGCGCGAGATTCCCCTCCTTGCCGACACCGAAGAAAAACAGCAGCGCCTCCAACGGTGGCTGACTTACATCCGGTCGCTGTTCGTGGAAATCGGCGGGCTCGCCGGCGAGCCGGAACCCGCGCCAAGCCGTGAGCCCGCCACGCCCCTTCCCGGCTATGGCAACCCGCGGCTGCCTTTCGCCCGCGCCTATCGCGACAGCCGCTTCACCCTCAACCTCGCCGGCATGCCGCTGCCGGAGGAGAACGATCGCGCCGGGCAGGTGCTCTTCCAGTTCTTCAATTACACCCAGGAAATGCAGGCGGTCGAAACGCTCGGCAGCCTGCTGTGGGAAACGCAGGGCATGGAATGGGAGTTTTACTACGACCTCGCCCGCCATTGCTACGACGAGGAACGGCACTCCGCGATGGGGGAGATGCGACTCCAGGAACTCGGCCACAAGGTGAGCGACTTTCCGCACACCGTGGCCAACTACGCCTGGCGGCAGCTGATCGATCCGCTGCGGCGCTACTGCGTGCTCACCTATGTGATCGAGGCGGATTCCTTCAAATACAAACACAAGACCTACCAGAATCACCTGGCCAGCGGCGACCTCGAGTCGGCGCAGGCGGTGCTGTGGGACATCATGGACGAAACGCTGCACGTGCGTTTCGGCCAGAAATGGGTGCCGGCGCTGATGAAGCACTACCAGTATCCCGGCACGCTCGAAGCGCTGGTGGCCGAATGCCGGCAGATCCTCGTGGAAAACACCGTGAATCCCTTGCAGAAAAAAGCCGCCGAAGCCCAGAAAGCAGCCGGCGGCACGGCGGGTTCAGCCGGATTTTGAACCACAAAGATACAAAGGGACAAAGAAAACCGCGGGGAATGGATTTCCGGACAAAATCCCACCTGATCCCCCTGATCGGCCGGATCGACTTTGTCTCTTTGTATCTTTGTGGTTCAAAAATCCGGTTGCTTCGGGCTTAGCGTTTCTTGCGCGGCGCCACGCAGTCGTGAGATCGGTCCGGAAAAAGTTTTAGTGTACGCGGAAGGCGTACAAATCGGCATCCAGCATTTCGATGAAGAGAACGACTTTCTTCCCCCGGATCGCCGCCAGACTCGCGCCCTGCTTAAACTGCACCACGTGCTCGATCGCGTTGGCTTCGACCGGCACGCAGTCCTCCCGCGTGAAACCCGCGAGGACGTTTTGCTCCATCAAGTGGGGATCCACGCTGTAGGTCGTATCCTTGAGCGTCAGGACCGGCTTGTATTCCGCGATCCCCACCCGCACGCGGCCACGGCTCGCATCCACGTTCAGCTGCAGGGTGTCGCCCGTGACCACAAAGGGCTGGGTGATCAACGTCTCCCTCTGGCTGCCCGTCTGGAGGCTCACGTACCGGTTTCGCTTCTGCACATAGAGCGCGATCTCCGAAATCCGGATGCGATCGTGATAGAAAGGGCTCCGCTCCGCATTCACGCGCGACGCCAGGTGATCGCCATTGAAAACTCCCATGTAAAACCAGTCTTCGTCGCCCACCTGCACCGGCAGCGAGGGGGTAATTACAAGCCGGTTATAACTGTCTTCCTCCGTCCCGTGCGGAATCCACGCCTCGCGGCTCGCCGTGCGGTCCCAGGTGCGGCCGCCGTCGCGGCTGATCGTAATGCGCATTTCGTTCGTGCCCTTCCTCGCCCAGGGCCAGACGAATGGATTCCGTTCAGTCGTCGGCCAGGGCCACCCCTGCCGCCAGTCCCGGACCGCCGCGGAATTTTTGTCCAAAACCGGACCCCCATCGGGCGAGGTGCGATCACTGTGGAACCAGCTCAGCAGTCCCAGCACGACTCCTTCGGTGGCCAGCGGCATCAGGATCATCGGCTCGTCGTAGCGTCCGGGACGGTGCGGATCGGAGGGATCAGGCGTGAGCGCGATCTCCGAACGCCAGGTCTTGAGATCAGGGGACGAGAACCGGGCAATCTCCCGCGTCGGGAGCCAGTGCGGCACGGCATTTTGGACCATCGTCACCCATTCTTGGTGCTGCTGGTCCCAGAAATTGAGCAGGTTCCAACGGGTGCTGAACGTTCCGTCGACCGCGACGAGCTTCTTCCGCCAATTGGGGTCATGCAGGAAATCGGGCAGCTCCGCCGCGAAATAGGCCTTACCTTCCAGGTGCAGCGCATATTTCTTCGCCGGGTCGGTGACGTTGCCGTACAGGCCGAGGTCGACGATGCTGAGCGGAATGCCCACGTTGTTGTTCTTGCTGCTGCCCGTAGGATGGGGAAAGGGCGGGAATTTATTCCAGTCGATGCCCGACGGCGCCTCCATCAGGCCGAGATTCGGCTTTTCCCAGTGGATCCCGTCCCGGCTGGTCGCATAGGCGCCCACTTCCACGTACTGCTGATCGCGGTCCGGCGGCCGCGAGTCAGGCAAGCGGGTCCGCCAGACTCCATCGGCGAACACGACGTCGCTCATTCGGGCTGAACGGGCATCGGTGTTGGGAATCCACCAGACCGCGTTGTAATAGCCGACAAAGGTGCCGTCCGCCTTCCGGGAAAAATAAACCGGCTCAACCCCATGGGTTTCCCACGCTTTGTCCGCTTTGATGACGACGCCCATCGGCCGGGGATGGTGCACCACCCGGCCCAGCCCGGTGCCGCGCGCGATCGCATGATCGTCGATGAAGAACTGCCACTGCTTCGCCTCCAGCTCCACGGTCGCCGCGGCCTTTCCCAGCAGGATGAAGGCGAGGAGAACCAGGATCGCCGCCGGTTTTAACGCCCGGATGGAAATGACTGAAGTGGGTGTCGGCATGGGCATGATTTCCGGGTCCATGCGGTTGACCAGTGGAGTCAACCGGGGTTGGGACCGATGGAGAAAACGAGACACAGCAACAAAGTGCGTCTTCGCTGACAAGAGGGAGAGACTGATTTGTTTATCTTACCAGAATCGGAACGGGAAAAAGTGCGTGCGTCCGTGAACTCCTGAAATCGATCCGCCGGCTCTCTGCCTGGTGCCTCACGGCAGTTTCGACTTTCACCCATTAAGTGAAAGTCGATCCACCCCCTTGACTGCCATCTCTTGACGCCGCTTCCAGCAGTCCAAACACGACTCCATCGCCATTTTATTCATTCGTGGCCGATAACCGACTTTTACTTAATAGGTAAAAGTCAAAACCGCCCGCCGATCCACGTTTCTCGCACAGCACTGTGCGCAACGAGAATGATTACGAGAATGCGGGACGACTCATTGGGATCAGAGCCGGAGAAATTAGGACACCACTCGATTTCGCGAGTTCTTGACGGTGGTATCCGGCGATGCGCAGGCTCCGCAGATGTCCTTGGAAATTCCCGCACGGAAACGTCCGCCCTATCTCAAAATCATTGTGCTGGTGCTCGTCATCGCGGTGGTGGGTGGGCTGGCCCTGCGCGGAGTGAACCTCCGCGCCCTGGCCGGCCACGGCATGGATTTCCTGCGGCACGCGGGACCGGGGGTATTTTTCACCGCCATGGCGTTGTTGCCCGCCCTGGGCGTGCCGATGCTGGCGTTTACCCTGACGGTCGGCCCGACCTTTGGAGCGCAGATGGGCATGGGGTGGGTGGTGATTTCCTCGCTGGTAGCACTGACGATCAATATTGCCCTCACCTATGCGCTGGCCCGGCGCGCGTTGCGCCCGCTGCTGCAACGGCTGATCACCCGGCTCGGTTATAAACTACCGCAGGTGGCAGCCACCGATACGACGGACTTGATCATCATTTTCCGCCTCACCCCGGGGATTCCTTTCTGCATCCAGAATTACCTCCTGGGGCTGGCGGAAGTTCCGTTCGGCAAATACCTGCTGTTGTCCTGCCTCATGGTGTGGCCCCAGGTGGCGGCTTTCGTCGTGTTCGGCGAAGCGCTGTCGCATGGCAAAGGCGGGATGATCCTGATGGCGGCCGGCCTGGTGGTGGCGGTGGTCGCGGCGACCCACTTGGTCCGTAAGCACTACAAGGGTCGCACGTCGCAGGGCTAGAGCAGGTTTTTCTAGAGGTCACGTCCTCTCTCTTGCTGAGCGCAGGTAGGGCGAATCCTCCGGATGAGCCGCTCGTATGCCCGGCTCGTCGGGGACGACTCACCCTACCTCTTCGCTGCGCTCAGAATGACAAGCTTTGGCGACGAGGACGTCGCCGCTCCAGATAATCGCGGGCAAAAAGAAACTACCGGCAGGTTTTGACGAAATGGCTGTGGATCTGGTTAGGTGGGAGGCATGATCGAAGAAAGCCTCGTTTTTAAGGAGGAAGGCCGGGAAATTTGCTCGGTTTCCGAATTTACGCGTCGGGTCAAAACCCTGCTGGAGTCCAGCCTTCGTCCCGGCTGGGTGCGCGGAGAAGTTTCGAACCTGCGCGCGCAGGGCAGCGGGCACGTTTACTTCAGCCTGAAGGATGCGGGGGCGCAGTTGAGCGCTGTGCTGTTCCGGGGCGATGCGCAGCGGCAGACGGTCGCGTTGCGCGACGGGCTGCAGATTCTGGTTTACGGGGAAGTCAGTGTTTACGAGGCGCGGGGGCAGTATCAGCTGATTGTCCGCGCAGTGGTGGAGGACGGCGTGGGCCGGCTCCAGCGGGAATTCGAGGCGTTGAAACGCCGCCTGGCGGAGGAGGGACTGTTCGCGCCGGAGAACAAGCAGCCGATTCCGGCGCTGCCGGCGACGGTCGGGTTCATCACCTCGCCCACGGGGGCCGCGGTGCAGGATTTTATTCGCATCCTCAAGCGGCGTGACTGGCGCGGCCGGGTGGTCGTGTTGCCGGCGAATGTGCAAGGGCCCGGGGCCGCGGCCGAGATGACCGCGCTGCTCGGGCTCGCGCAGAAAATGAAAATCTTCGACCTGCTGGTGATCGGCCGCGGCGGCGGCAGCCTCGAGGACCTGTGGGCGTTCAATGAAGAACCGCTGGTGCGCGCGGTGGCGGGATGCGAGGTGCCGATTATTTCCGCGGTGGGCCACGAGATCGATTTCACGCTCTGCGACTTCGCGGCGGATGCCCGGGCGGAAACGCCCAGTGCGGCGGCTGAGTTGATTTCGAGTCATTTCATTGCCTGCGCCCAGCGGGCGGTGGTGGCCGGCCAGGCGATGCAGGCCACGGTGGAAGATGCGGCTGGACGCGCCCGCGAACGTTTGGACCACGCGCGTTCCCGGCTGCGGCTGCTGACCCCGACCGCCCAGGTGGAACAGGGTTATTTGCGGCTCGACGATTTTACCAACCGACTGGCTGCGGCCTGGCGCAGCGCCCTCCAGCTTCGACGGCAGGAACTCAGCGAAGTACGATCGCGCCTGGCGCAACATTCCCCTGAGACCCGTGTGCGGGAGGAATCGCACCGCCTGCTGGCCCTGTGGAAGCGCCTGCAGTCTGTCAGCCCCGCGTCGGTTTTGAACCGCGGGTTTGTCATCATGCGAGATGAGCAGGGCCTGCCGGTGTCGCGCCGGGCGGAAGTTCGTCCGGCGCAGCGGCTCGCGGCGGAATTTGGCGACGGGACGCTGCCGGTGAAAGCGGATTAGGGTGTGCTGCTAAATTCAATCCCCGGAATTTTTTTCCACGAAAGATCACAAGGAACACAAAGATCGATCCTGAGATTCGCATGAGTAGGGCATAGATCGGTCTATGTGTTCCTTGTGATCTTTCGTGGCAAAGCCGGCGTGAAAATCCAGATCTTCCGCGAAAATCGATCTTTCGTGGTGGAAAAATTCCTGGTCTGAACTAGGTTTCGGTGAGCATGAAACTCCGCGTCGCGATCCTCTGTTGTGCGGCGTCGACTCTTGTTTGCGCCAAAACCGCCATGAAAACCTCCGCCCCAGCCACCGCCGCCAAAGATGCCCTGGAATGCCAGCCCAACGAAAAATCGGCCTGCGGCCTGCCGTCGCATGTCGTGATCGACATGTCCAAGGCCCAGGTGCAGCACACCGACGGCGAGTGGAAAAAAATGCTGACCCCGATGCAGTACCGCGTCGCGCGCAAGCAGGGCACCGAGCCGCCGTTTGATAACGAATACTGGGACAATCATGCCGACGGCGTTTATTTTTCAGTCTGCAGCGACACGCCCTTGTTTGACAGCCGCGACAAATTCGAATCGGGCACCGGCTGGCCGAGCTTCAAGAAGCCGATCGAAAAAGCATTTGTGGGGGAGACGACCGATTCCAGTTACGGCATGGAGCGCACGGAAGTGCACAGCAATGTGGACGGCGCCCATCTCGGGCACGTGTTTCCGGACGGCCCGCGTCCCACCGGCCTGCGTTATTGCATCAACAGCGCCTCGCTCCGCTTCATGCCGCGGGCGGAGTATGAA
>CAMAPG010000041.1 GCA_945859965.1 Opitutus sp. GAS368
CGGCGCGGCGGCTCGTAGCCAGCTCAGACTCGAGCTTTTGGTTCCGGGCCTGAAATTCGTTATTTTTCTCCGTGAGGGTCTTGTTGGCCGCGATCGCCGCCTGGTTTTCCGTTCCGGCTTTCGCGGCTCGTGCCTCAGCCGTGACCAGACTGTCGCGAAGGGTCTTGAGCGCGGTCTTTTCCCTGCCCCCCTGCTTTGGTTCGCGCTGCGCCTTCGCGAGCTCCCCTGCCAGTTTTTGATTCTGCGCCGCCAGGGTTTCGTTTTGCGCGGCCAACGTCTGCCTGGCTTCTTGCGCGCTCCGCGCTTCCGCCGCCGCTTTCCCGGCATTCGTCTGCGCCGCCGCCAGATCGCGGCGGGTGGACTCAAGGGAGTTCTTCACCTCGGACAATTGCGCGCCATCCCGCGCCGACTTGGATCCGGAGGACTGCTGCTTTTGGTTTTCCGCCAGCAAGGCCCCGTTCGCTTCCTGCAATTGTTTGGTCTTCGCCTCGGCCTGTTCGAAACGCGCTTTGATCGAATTGGCCTGGACCGCGAGATTGTTTTCCGCGGCCTCGGCCTGGGCCCGCAGCTGCTCCGCTTCACGACGCGCCGAGACCAGGTCCATCCGCGCGGTCGCGAGATCGTCCGAAAGTTGCTTGAGCCGGGGGTCCGCTGCTTTTGGCGCCACCGCGGTCTTCTCCGATTTTTGCTGCGCCGCGACCACCGCGGCCTCGGCCTTTTCCAAGGTTACAGCCTGCTCCGCCATCCGCTGCTGCAGCCGGGTGATTTCGGCCGTGGCCTTGCCCGCTGCCGCAGTCTGTTCCGCCAGCGCTGTTTCGGCGCTCCGGACCCGTTGTTCGAGTCCGGCCTGGGCGTCGCCCGATTTGGCGGAAGAACCCGCCGCCAGGCGCTGATTCTCCTGCGACAGGCTTTGATTCGCCGCCCGCAACTCATCCACGGTCTGATTGAGCTGGGCAACCTTGGTTTCGGTCGCCGACGCCGGCGCCGAACCGCCCTTGCCGCCTTTTTCCTGCGCAATCCGCAAGTCGCGATCGAGCTTGGTCAGGCGAATGGTGGACCGTTTGACTTCATCATTCAGGCGGGCGTTGTCCGCGAGAACGGCGTTCATCCGGGCCTGAAGATCCGCGGGCGCCGAACCTGGCCGGCCGGCTTCGGCGGCGGCACTCGCACTGGCCGACGAAAAACGGGTATTGGCCCCCTTCAACTCAGCCAGCTGGCTGCTCAAGGCGGTCACTTGTTTGGCATTGGCGTCGCGCTCCGCGCGGAGCGTGGAAAGATCGGCCTCGAGGCCGGCCACCTGCTGGCGCAATTCGGCCAAGGCCGGCTGCGCTTTTGCGGAAGGTGCCGCCGGAGCGGACTTCAACCGCGCGTTGGCCTCGGCCAATTGGGCGGTCGTTCCTTCCGACTTCTTCAAGGCCGACTTCAGTTCCGCCAGCTGGCGCGTCGCGTTCTGGCTCCGGCTTTCTGCCGCCGCCAATTCCGCAGCCAGTTTCCCGACGCGAGCCCGGGCCTCGGTATCCGCTTTCGCCAGCGCTTCGGTGGTCGCGGTGGATTTCTCGGCCAGCTCGACGGAAAAGGCTTTGGCCCGCTGATCAAGATCGGCCTTTTCCTGCTGCAATTGTTGATTGGACTGGGCAAGCGCGGTTTGCGCCGCATGCAGATTTTCAAGTTCGGACTGGGTCGTGGCCAGCCGGGAATTCAAGGCCGCCAGTTCGGAGGCGGAAATCGCCGGTGCCGCCGACCGGGCCGGTGTCGCAGCCTGCAATTTTTTCAACGCCGTTTGCGCTTCCACCAGTTGCCGCGCGGTGCGTTGGCTGCGGGTTTCCGACGCCACAAGCTCCCTGGCCAGTTTCTCCACCCGGGATTGGGCCTCTGCATCAGCTTTGGCCAATGCTTCGGACGTGGCCGTGGACTTCGCCGTCAAGTCGGCCGCGACCGCCCTGGCCTGTTTTTCCGCCTCGGTTTTTTCCTGCTGCAAGCGCTGGTTCGTCTCCACCAAGGCCGCCTGAGCGGCGTGAAGTTTGTCCAGTTCAGCCTGGCTCGCGGCAAAGCGGGATTTTAAGGTCGCAAATTCAGCCGCGGAAATCGTGGGCCCTGCCGCCGCGGGAGCAGTTGCCCCGGATTTTTTCAAGGCCGCCTGAACGTCCGCCAGCTGGCGCGCGATGCCCTCGTTCCGACTCTGGGCCGCCGCCAATTCCTGGGTCAGCTTCTCGGACCGGGCCTGGGCTTCCTTCGCTGCTTTCGCCAGCGCTTCAAAGGTGGCAGCAGACTTGGCCGTCAATTCGGCGGACACAGTCTTGGTCCGTTGCTCCAAAGCCGTCTTCTCCTGTTGCAGACGCTGGTTGGTTTCAGCCAACGCGCCCTGCGTGCCGCGAAGTTTTTCGATTTCCGCCTGGCTGGCCGCCAGCCGGGAATTCAACGACGTAAGTTCGCTCGCGGAAGCTGCCAGGGCAGGTGTCGCGGCCTCCGCCTTTTTCAAGGCGGCTTGTGCGTTCGTGAGCTGGCGGGCGGTGTCCTGGCTCCGGCTCTGCGCGAGGGCGAGTTCCTTGGCCAGCTTTTCGGTGCGGGCGCGGGCTTCGGCCTCCGCTTTCGCCACCGCCTCGGATGCCGCCGTGGACTTGGCGGCCAGTTCGGCGGAAACCGTCCTGGTCCTCTGCTCCAAATCCGCCTTCTCCCGCTGCAAGCGCTGGTTGGTTTCCGCCAGGGCGGCCTGAGTGCTGCGAAGCTTTTCCAGTTCAGCCTGGGCTGCCGCCAACCGGGCGTTCACCGCGGCGAGGTCAGCCGCAGAAATGATCGGAACCGCTGGGGCAGCTGGAGCGGAAACGGCGGGAGAACCTGCGGAGATTGCCGGAGCGCGGGGCGCAGTGGTCGGGGCCGGAGTGGCGGACGCCACCGCGGGACTCGAAGCCGCAGGTGCGGACGGGCGGGCCGGTGCAGGTGCGGCTGAGGCGGGAGTGGAAGCCGCAACTTTTGCCGCGGCCAGTTCGGCGCGAAGTGCCGCCACCCGGGTCGTGGCCTTGACGAGCTGCGCCGCATCCAGGCGTTGGGCGACAAGATCCCGCCCGGTCGGCTTCGCGCCATTTTCCACCGCGAGCGCGAGCCAGGCATACGATTCAATAAAATCGGCGGTGAGACCGCCCCGGCCCTCGGCGAGCATGATGCCGTAATTATTCTAGGCGGAACCGAATCCTTTTTCAGCCGAGGCGCGGTATAACTTCGCGGCCGTCTTCTCATCGATGGCCGAGCCCCGGCCCTCCTCGAGCATCAACGCGAGATTGTAACGGGCGCGGGCGTAGCCGCGGTCGGCGGCGAGCCGGTACCACTTCTGGGCCTGCGTTTCGTCCTTGGTCACGCCGCGACCGAGTTCGTACGCCAGCGCGAGATTGTATTGGGCCTCGGGAATGCCGCGATCCGCCGCCTGACGGAACCACAGGGCCGCCTCAAAGTAGTCGCGCACGACACCGATGCCGTTGGCGTACATGTTGCCGACATTGAACTGTGCCGGGGCAAAGCCTTGCTCCGCTGCCTTTAGGTAATACTTGAACGCCACCGCCAGATCGGGCGGCTGGCCGCGGCCGAGTTCCGCCATCATGCCGAGGTTGAATTGCGCCGGCGCATAGCCCCGGGCCGCAGCCAGCCCATAGTACCGGAGGGCTTGCGTGAGATCCTGTGGCACTCCCTGGCCATTTACATAAACATTGCCCAGGGTATTGAGCGCCTCGGGGTCTCCCCGATCCGCCCGCATGTTCAGCCCTTCGAGATCCATCTGCGCACGGACCAGCGGCTTGGAAGATCCGACAGCGAGCGCCATCGCCAGCAACAACATGCGTTGCAGGCGGGATTTTCGGTGAGGCTCGGCGGGATTACGCACGCCCATGGATTAAGGAGAAAACCCTAGTCGGGAGCAAGGCGGCATCTTGCATTCCGTGAATGATTTTTTTGTCCGGCGGGCAAAAAGTCGCCAAGGCCCCGGAGAGTCGGGTCCGGCCGCCGATTACGAAATAATAGGGACAAAGGCGGAGACGTCCCGCCTTCATTGAGACTGTGGCGGGCAGGCCCGCATCCGGACGGTCGTAGACCGGGTGTTCGACCCGGCGCGGTTTTTTGTAAGCCTGCAGGACATGGAGATTGGCCGGCGCCAGTTCGGCGGCGCGCGCCAGGGCCTGCTGCCATTCCTCGCGCGAGCAATCGCTGCCCAACACCACGCTGCGTGCTCCCCAAGCGGTTTCGTGAAAACCGCTGATTTTGATAATGAGATCGCGTTCTTTTTGCGACGCACCCGCCAGATCGCGCCAGTCCGTCAGGCCGCGGCCGCCCACCCGCGGACCATCGAGCACCGCTCCGGGCGGAAGCGGCGCCGGATCCAACACCCACGATTGCGGAATGAGCTGGCGCAGAAGCTTGAGGGCCGGGCCGCTCAGCACTTCGGCCCAGAAATCCTGCAAATGATGATGGTGAAACAATGCAAACGTCAGCTTTTCCTCCTGAAACGGCCTCATCGGTGGCGCAATCGCGACTTCCCCGGCGGCCCACGCTTCGAAAATGAAGTTCGCCGTGCGAATGTTCGCCAAGTCGAAGAGCTCGAAGAAGCGGTAGAGCACATCGATCTTCTCCGGGTTACCATCCGCATCGAAAAAGAGTCCGCCGCCCAGGGGAAAAATATCCTCGGGCCGCAGGCAAAAGACCCGCTTGCCCTGCAACTGGAGTTGATGTGCGAGCCACTGCATCTCCGGCCGGTAGGTCGCTGCCTCGTCGCTGACCACCAACGCGATCACGGGATTGCGCGTCTCAGGACGCAATTCCGTCAGCGCGGCGTGGAAATTGAGAATCATCGCGTCCTTCGCGCCGAGAATCGCCGAGTCTCGCTCAGCTGAGGGCACCCCGCCTCCAGAAGAGTCAGCATATAGGCGGTTCAGAAAAGCCGTGAGCCCAATCCCTCCCGGCACCGAATCAAGTTCGGTCATCACGAAACCTTCGTCCGTGAGCAGCAAATCGGGCCGCAATACGGGCGGAAAGGCGCCGCGATTTTTCGCATCGCGGGCATGCGCGATCAATTCCGGCGGTTTGCCGCGATCGAGGTAATCAGCCACCCAGGGTGCCAGCAGCGGTTTGTTGCGCAGGAGATTTTTTCCCGCCACTGAGCGCAGATAAAGCGTCTCGATGCCCTGGTGAAATTCCAGGCACGCCGGCCCGATGGCTTCCAGCTGCGCAAATTGTTCAGTCGTTAGCGGCCAGGCCTCGGGCGACAGCCGCCAGGTCTTGTCCTCGAAAAGCGATTGGGCGCTGAGCGCCGACTGGATCGTTGCGAAGGACAAAGAGGCCATGGGCACAGACTATCCAATGACCAATGACCAATGTCCAATGACCAATGCGGCAACCGCCAACCGGAGATCAATAAAACAGTCCACAACACTCATTGGTCACTGGTCATTGGTTCACTGGTCATTTCGGCGCCGCGCCGATCATTCCTCCATCTGGATATCCTTGTTGCGATGCCGCGGACAGCCGGCGCGCAGCCAGGCGTTGACGAAACGATCGAGATCGCCGTCGAGCACCCCTTGCGTGTCGCTGGTGCTCATGCCGGTGCGGAGGTCTTTGACCATCTGGTAGGGTTGCAGCACGTAACTGCGGATCTGGCTGCCCCACCCAATTTCGCCTTTTTCGCCGTAAAAACGCTCCATCTCGCTGCGCTGCTCGTCGAGTTTCTTTTCGTAGAGGCGCGCCTTCAACACTTTCAAGGCCGCGGCCCGGTTCTTGATTTGGGAACGCTCATTTTGGCAGACCACCACGATACCACTCGGCATGTGCGTCAGCCGCACGGCGGAATCCGTCGTATTGACGCCCTGGCCGCCCTTGCCGGAGGAACGGTAAACGTCCACCCGGATTTCGTCCTCGGGAATGTCGATGGCGATGTCCTCGTTGATTTCAGCAATGACATCCACCGCGCAAAATGACGTGTGCCGGCGCTTGTTCGCGTCGAACGGACTGATGCGCACCAGGCGATGCACCCCGCGCTCGGCCTTGACGTAGCCGTACGCATTTTCGCCTTTGAGCAGCAGCGTGGCTTTCGTGATGCCCGCCTGGTCGCCCGCCTGCACGTCTTGGACCTCGACGGTGTAACCGCGGCGCTCGGCCCAGCGCGTGTACATGCGGAAAAGCATGTCGCACCAGTCGTTCGACTCGGTGCCGCCCTGCCCGGACTGAATGGAAAGGATGGCATTGTTCTTGTCGAACTGGCCGGTGAGAAAGGAGGCGATCTCCAACTGGTCGAGCTCGGCGACCAGCGCGTCGACCGTGGTCTCGAGCTCCTTGGCGTACATTTCCTTTTCGTCGGCGGAGGCACCGCCCACGAGTTCCACCATCACGGCAACGTCGTCGATTTTCTTTTGAAACGCGACGACCGGCAGCACGGACCGCTTCAGCCCGTTGAGCTTGGCAATGTGTTTTTGGGCACGCTCGCTATTGTCCCAGAAACCGGGCGCGCCCATCTGCCCCTCCATCGCCTCGATTTCCCGTCGTTTTTGGTCGACGTCAAAGAAACCTCCACAGATGGCCGGCGCGCTTCGTGATGTTCTCGATATGATGGGAAGTCTCGGGTGCGATCATGGCAAAAGACCATGGGCGCAAACTGCGGGGGCGGGTGCAAGCGGGATTTTAAATCCCACTCCAGCGAGAACTACTCGGGAAACCGGGAATCCCGGAAACCAACCCAACATTCTGGCGCGCTGCGTGTTATGATCCGATTCCTATGCGCCCCGTCCGGGGTGCACTATTTTCCTCGAAGCAAACGACCCACCGCCTAAGCTCATCCTCAATGAAGACACTCATCACCCCCGTGATGGTCGAGGCCATGCGCCGGCTTCGTTTCCTTCTTTTTCCGGCCGCATTCTTTTTCGGTTCCCTGGCTCAGGCCCAGACCGTGGTGGTCGCTTACTTCACGGATGGCGCCACCTCCAGCACAGCTCCGGCCGCCGCGATTACGCGGAACAATTACACCGCCCAGCAGATCACCAATCTGGCGACGTTTGATTTCAGTTCGAACAAAGTGCTGGTGATCAATGAGCCGAGCAATAGCGGCTACAGCACGGCTCTGACCGACCAAACCAGCACGCTCGCCACCTTCGTCCAGAATGGAGGCCTGCTGATTTTTCACGACCGGTTTGTGAACGGTACCCCACCCCTGCCCTCGTCCCTGTTGCCAGGAGCGAGCGGCATCACGTTCGTGCGCAGTGAAGCGAAAAATATCGATGTGACCTTCTCAAGTTTCATCAGCAACGGGACATACGGTACCTTGACAAATACCAGCCTGGACGAAGGCAACCAGTCCGAGCACCGGTATGCCGTGAGATCCACCCTGCCCGCCGGCGCCGTGGTTTACCTGAGTTATGGCAGTGATACCAGCAAGGCGGTGGGCTTCGCCTATAAATTTGGCACCGGAACGGTGTATTACTCCACCATCCCCTTGGACTACTACCTTTCGGGAAATTCGCCCGCGGCATTCGCCGACATCTATTATCCGAACCTGCTGGCTGGGATCAGCCAGTTGAGAGCGGTGCCCGAGCCCTCCGTTGTCGGCCTGCTGCTGAGCGGGATCTGCGGTTTGGGGCTGCTGCGGAAATTCCGCGCTGGAAAGCAACTCATCCGGCGACCTTGAGTGGAGCGCGTTGACCTCAACGCGCGCTTGAGTCCCGTAGCGAAACGCGTGAGCGTTTCAGAGCGATTCCGCGGTCGAGCTGATTCCGAAACACTCACGCGTTTCGCTACCGGAAGTTCTTCCGCACTCAGCCCCGCAAACTGCCGGCGTTCTTCTCCGCCAGGAAACTCGCATAGGTTTTCTCGACGCCTTCTCGCAGGGCAATGCGGGCTTTCCAGCCGAGGCCGGCCAGCCGCGAAACGTCCATGAGTTTGCGCGGCGTGCCATCGGGCTTGGTCGCGTCCCAGGCAATGCGGCCCTTGAACCCTGTGACGAGGGCCACGCACTCGGTCAGCTCCTTGATCGTCACATCCGTGCCCGTGCCGATATTGATCCAGTCGGGAGGATTGCGGAGTTCGAGCAGGAAAGCACACGCGTCCGCCAGGTCGTCGACATGGAGGAATTCGCGCTTCGGCGTGCCCGTGCCCCAGGCGAGCACCTCCGGGAGTCCTTTTTCCCGGGCTTCGTGAAACTTGCGGATGAGTGCGGGCAGAACGTGTGAATTCTGCAGATGGTAGTTGTCGCCCGGGCCGTACAAATTCGTCGGCATCGCCGAATGAAACAGCACCCCGTGCTGCTTCCGGTAATATTGCGCCAGCTTGAGGCCGGTGATCTTGGCAATCGCGTACGCCTCGTTCGTCGGCTCCAGCGGGCCGGTCAGCAGGCTGTCCTCCGGCATAGGCTGGGGCGCATGCTTGGGGTAAATACAGGAGCTTCCGAGAAAAAGGAGCCGTTTCACGCCGTGCCGGTAGGCGCCGTGGATCGTGTTGGCCGCAATCGCGAGGTTGTCGTAGAGAAACTCGGCCGGATAGGTGTTGTTCGCGTGAATGCCCCCGACTTTCGCCGCGGCAATGATGGCGACATCCGGTTTTTCCGCGGCATAAAACGCGTCGACCGCCGCCTGCGACGTGAGATCCAGCTCCTTGCGCGAACGGAGCAGCAGGGTGGCGTCCGGCTCACGCTGAAACCGCCGCACCAATGCGGAACCAACCATGCCTTGATGCCCGGCGATGAAAAGCTTCATGGAAAGGAGTGAGTAGTGAGGAGCGGGGAACGGGTAGTCAAAAAAATCCGTGCTGTGCCCGGAATGCTCGCTACCCGCTCCTCACTCCTCGCTCCTTCAAGATCAAGCTTTCGGCAGTTTGCTCACCTGCAACTCGTGCTTCGCGAGTTCGAGGTCGTGATCGACCATGATCTTCACGAGCTCCTTGAACTTCACCTTGGGCGCCCAGCCGAGCTGTTTTTTCGCCTTCGCCGGATCGCCAATGAGCAGCTCCACTTCCGCGGGACGCTCGTAACGCTGGTCGTACTTTACATACTTCTCCCAGTCGAGGCCGAGATGGGCAAACGTGACCTGGCAGAATTCCTTCACGCTGTGCGTCTCGTTCGTGGCCACGACGTAATCGTCGGGCTTATCCTGCTGGAGCATGAGCCACATCATCTCGACGTACTCCTTGGCATAACCCCAGTCGCGCTGGGCATCGAGATTGCCGAGATAGATCGAGTCCTGGAGGCCCATCTTGATCCGGGTGGCGGCACGGGTGATCTTGCGCGTGACGAAGGTCTCCCCGCGTCGCGGCGACTCGTGATTGAAAAGAATGCCATTGCTGGCGTGGAGATTGTAGCTCTCGCGATAATTCACCGTGAGCCAGTACGCATACACCTTGGCGCAGCCGTAGGGTGAACGCGGCCAGAACGGGGTCGTTTCGGTCTGCGGCACTTCCTGCACCTTGCCGAACATCTCGGACGACGACGCCTGGTAATACCGGCACTTTTTGACCAGACCCGCCTCGCGGATCGCCTCGAGGATCCGCTGGGCCCCGAGACCGTCGACGTCGCCCGTGTATTCGGGAATGTCGAATGACACCCGGACGTGGGACTGGGCGCCGAGATTGTAAACTTCGTCCGGCTGCAGGGAGTACAGCAGCTTCACCATCTGCGTGGAATCGGCCAGATCGCCATAATGCAGGTGCAGCCTGACCCCGTTCACATGCGGATCGCGGTAAAGATGGTCGATGCGGCTCGTGTTGAACGTGGACGCACGGCGAATGACGCCGTGAACCTCGTAACCTTTATCGAGCAACAGTTCGGCGAGATAGGAACCATCCTGGCCAGTGATGCCAGTGATCAGGGCTTTTTTCATGAAGAGGAAATCAGTAGCAGTGGAGCGCAAGATTCAGCAAGACTATCCTCTGACCCAAAAATATCTGTAGCGGCGGTCATAGACCGCCGCTACAAGAAGACTAATCCGCCAGCCGCGTCGCCGTGCGCACCAGCGCGGCGGCCAGGGTTTGCACCGATTTTTGCTGGCGCGGCTCTTTCAGGCCACCCTGTTCGTCAAACGCCTTGTCGGCTTGCGACACCGAGCATTGCGCTGGCACGACGTGACAGCCCACATGCAGCAGAAGCTGCCGCGCCAATTGGGCCGAGCGAATGCCGCCATAGAGGCCCGGCGAAGCGGAGACGACTGCCGCCACTTTGCCGGTAAAAGGATTGTCGTCGCCCCGCGTGCACCAATCGATCGTGTTTTTCAGCAGCGGCGTGAACATCGAATTGTATTCCGGGGAAGCGATGAGCAGTCCCTGGTGTTGGGTGATGAGCGCGATCAACTTTCCCGCGTTTGCCGGCAATCCGCCCTGGTCCTCCGAATCGCCGTGGTAAAGCGGGAGCACGTACTCGTTGAGATCGAGCACCGTCACCTCCGCGCCGGCGGCACGCGTCGCCTCCACCGCCACCGCGAGCAGTTTTCGATTCAGGGATTCACGCCGGGCGCTGCCGGAAAAGGCGAGGATACGGGGTTGGGTCATATGAGATGACCGCAACAAACCACGCGGTCAGGCCTCACCATGGAGCAGGCGGCGCTTTTCACAAACCGGGAAATTCAATTCAAGCCACCGGATTTTCACCACAAAGACGCAAAAGCACAAAGAAAGCCCAGGCAGTTGAGCAGATCCGGTGATCGACCTTTGTACCTTTGTGTCTTTGTGGTGAAAATCCGGATGAAGGGCGGGTCGAAGACCCGCCCTACTTCGGTCACAACGCTTTCACCAAACGCTCAAGCTCCGCCCGCTTGGCTTGCTGGTCGGCAAGCTGCTTTCTCGCGCCTTCGAGCACCGCCGGTGGGGCCTTGCTGACAAAGGCCTCGTTCGCGAGCCGGGCCTGCGTGCCGGCAATATGCTTCGTGAGTTGGTCCAGTTCCTTCGTGAGGCGAATCTTTTCCGCCGCGACATCGACCGTGCTCGCCAGATCGAGATAGAGCGTGCCGAGCGGCGTGACCACTGCGGGCGCGCCTTCCACGGATTCCTGACGGACGATTTCGGCCGCTCCCGCCATGCGGGTAATTTTCGCCAGATTCGCCTGAATCACGGGCCAGGCACCGTCGCTGGCAATCACGAGGAAACGCACGTCACGCCGGCTGGCGAGATTGTGCTCCGCCTTCAACGCCCGCGCTTGGGAGACAAAGATTTTCACTTTCTCAACCCCTGCGACCTGCGCGGAATCCACCCGCCATCCGCGGCTACCCAGCGCGGTGGCCAGTTGTGAGGCGTCTTCGATCCGGGCCTCCTCGATGAACGTTCCGGGCGCCCCGTAACCCAGCAGGCTCCACAATTCCTCGGTGATGAAGGGAATGACCGGGTGCAGCAGCAGCAGCGTCTGACGCAGCACGAAATCCTGGATCGCGAGGCAGTTCGCCTTGGTGTCGGGCGCCTGCAGCTTCGACTTCGAAACCTCCACATACCAGTCGCAAAAATCGTTCCAGAAAAATCCGTACAGCGCCTGCACCGCGGCGCTGAATTCGAACTCAGCGAAATAACGGTCCACTTCGCGCGTGGTCGCAAGCAACCGGTCGACGATTGCATGATCGTCCGCATCGAATTTGGCCGGATCGATCCGCTGGATGATCGCCGCGAGCGTCCCATTGTCGCCCGCCTCCCCGCTCATCTGCCGGAAGCGGCAGGCATTCCACAGTTTGTTGCAGAAGTTTTTTCCGCTCTCGATCCGGTCTTCCTGGAAACGGATATCCTGCCCCTGGGGCGCAATAGAGATGATCCCGAAGCGCAGGCCGTCGGCGCCGTAGGTGTCGATCAAGTCGAGCGGATCAGGCGAGTTGCCGAGCGATTTCGACATCTTGCGACCCTGCTGGTCGCGGATGATGCCCGTGAAATAAACGTTCCGGAACGGAATGCGCGCCCGAATCTCCTCGGCCGTCAGAATACTGGAAGGCTGATCCGAAGAGGCCGAACTCTCAGGTTTCAGGTTTCCGGTTTCAGGTTTTTCAACGAACTCCAGCCCCGCCATAATCATGCGCGCAACCCAGAAGAAAATAATGTCCGGTCCGGTGACGAGCGTGGTGGTCGGATAGAAATAATCGAAACCGGCCTTTTTCATCTCCGCCGGATTCGGCCAGCCCATCGTCGCAAACGGCCAGAGCCAGGACGACGCCCACGTGTCCAGCACATCGTCCTCCTGCACCCAGTTTTCGGGATCCGCCGGGCCGGCCAGGGAAACGTGCACCTTGGTCGGATCCTTGAGATCGGCCGGGACGAGCTTCTCGCGATCGAGGCCCTTGCGGTACCACACGGGAATACGATGGCCCCACCACAGCTGGCGGCTGATGCACCAATCCTGGATGTTCTCGAGCCAGTGCAGGTACACTTTGCTCCAGCGTTCGGGATAAAATTTGATGTGACCGTCGCGCACCGCCGTCTTGGCTTCCTCGACCCGCGGATAACGCAGCCACCACTGCCACGTGAGCCGCGGCTCGATCGGGACATCCGCGCGTTCCGAATAGCCGACATTATTGGAATACGCTTCCTCACCGACCAGCGCACCGGATTCGCGCAACAGCTCGGCCGCTTTTTTCCGGCCGGCAAAACGATCGAGCCCCGCAAGCCCGGGGCCGGCCAGGTCGTTCAACGTGCCGTCGGCATTCAGCACATCGATGATCGGCAGCTGGTGGCGCTGGCCGACCTCAAAGTCCACCTTGTCATGCGCCGGCGTGATCTTCAGCGCGCCGGAACCGAATTCCTTGTCGACCGCCGTATCCGCCACAATGGGAATCGGCGCGCGATTGAGCGGACGCCAGACCGTTTGGCCGATCAGCCCGGAGTAACGCGGATCGTCCGGATGCACCGCCAGAGCCACGTCGCCCGGGATGGTCTCGGGCCGCGTGGTGGCGACCTGCACGAATTCGCCCGGACGCCCGGTCAGTTCGTAGCGCACCTTGTAGAGCGTGCCGTTGACCGGCTTCATGATGACTTCCTCGTCGGAAAGGGCCGTCAGCGAAACCGGGCACCAGTTCACCATGCGCTTGCCGCGATAAATATGGCCGCGCTCAAACAGCTTCACGAACACGTCGAGCACCGCCTGCGAATAGGTCGGGTCCATCGTGAATTGTGCGCGCTCCCAGTCACAGGATGCCCCCAGCCGGCGCAGTTGCTCGAGGATGATGCCGCCTTTTTCGTGACGCCACTCCCAGACTTTCTCGACGAACTTTTCCCGGCCGAAATCGTGGCGCGTCTTCTTCTGCTTGCGCAGTTCGCGTTCCACCACCGTCTGGGTGGCGATGCCTGCGTGATCGGTGCCCGGAATCCAGAGCGCCGATTTGCCTTCAAGGCGAGCCCGGCGGATCAGGATGTCCTGCAGGGCATTGTTGAGCACATGGCCCATCGTGAGCACACCCGTGACATTCGGCGGCGGAATGACGATGCTGTACGGCTCCTTGCCCGGCGAGACCCGACCGGCAAACGCCTGCGCGGACTGCCAGGCGGCATACCACTTCTTTTCCACATCGCGCGATTCGTAGCTCTTGGTGATTTCGGGCATAATTCAGGTCTGAACCGCGGAGAAAACCCCGCGGACGGATGCGAAGCAAGTGGTTAGTGGCAGTCCGGAGGATTCTACTTTCGCGCTTTGCCAGCCCGCGATTCCCGGTCAACGTGCCCCTTTCCATGACCGGCCGTCTTCATCAGCATGCGCGCGAGCGCCTTAATTTCACCGGGGAGGTGTCGGCAGCGCAGCGCCTGGCGGCTTGCAAGACGTTCCTCCGACTGGAAAGCGCCATGATCCGGATGCGCCACGAGGCGGGCGATCCCGGCCTCAAGGTCGCCCAGGCCCGGGCTTCGATGATCGATGCGATGCTGGCGCATTTGTTCGACTATGCGATCGACGCCTACGTCCGCGCCCACGGGCAGCTTCCCTCCCCCGTCACCCTCATTGCCCTCGGGGGCTACGGTCGCAGCGAACTCTGCCCGTTGAGCGACATCGACATCATGTTCCTCTTCTCCGCGAAGACCAAGCCGGCGGTCATGAAACCGCTGCAGGAGCACCTGATCAACGAGATCCTCTACATCCTGTGGGATTGCGGCCTGAAAATCGGCCATTCCTCGCGCACGCTCGACGATGTCTTTGCCGAGGCGCGCAAGGACATCCAAACCAAGACCGCCCTCCTGGAGGCGCGGCTGATCGCCGGCTCGACCGGCCTTTACGATACCTTCAGCCAGGCCTACCGGAGTTTTTACCTCGCGGAGGATCCCAAGGGCTACCTGGCCGCGCGCCTCGCGGACCAAGCCGCCCGCCGGGCCAAGTTTGGCGACACGGTTTTCCTCCAGGAACCCGACATCAAGAACGGCGTGGGCGGCCTGCGCGACTATCAGAACGCCCTGTGGATGGCCCGAGTGAAGCTCGGCATCACCACGCTCGATGAGCTGCAGGCGCAGAATTACCTGCGGCGAAACGAACTGCGCGATTTTCACCGGGCCTACAACTACCTGCTGCGGGTCCGCAACGAGCTGCATTTCCAGAGCAAGCACGCCACCGACGTGCTGCCCCTCGATATCCAGCCCAAGATCGCGCAGAACCTGGGTTACGCCCACCACGACGTCCTCGCCCGGGTCGAGGCGTTCATGCACGACTATTACCACGCCGCGCAGACGATCTACCGGATCTCCAAGACGATCGAAAACCGCCTGGCCCTCACCCTGACCCAGGAAGGGGGCGGCCGCGTCTCCTTCCGCGAATCGCTGCGCCTGCAACGCTATCAAAGGACCAAGAAGCTTGACGGTTTCGTCCTGCGCGGCCGCGAGCTGGCCGGGGAAACCACCAAGGTCTTCGCCGACGATCCGGTCCGGCTCATCCGGGTGTTCCGCCACTGCCAGCAGCTCGACTGCACGCCGGATTTCCATCTTCAGAGGCTGATTCGCGAATCCCTTCCGCTGATCACGCGCAAGGTGATCCATTCCAAGGACGCCAACGTCAGTTTCCGGGCGATTCTCAGCGAGGCGGGAGCCGTCTTCCCTACCCTCAACCTCATGCACGAACTCGGCGTGCTGGGGCGGTTCATCCCGGAATTCGACAAGCTGACCTGCCTGGTCCAGCACGAGTATTACCACCGTTATACGGCTGACGTGCATACCTTGGCCGCCATCCGCCAGCTCGACCTGATTTTCACCGAGGCCGAACCGATCACTCTGAAATATCGCGCCGCGCTGCACGAAACGACCGAGCCGGAACTGCTCTATGTCACCTTGCTGCTCCACGACATCGGCAAGGCCGAAGGCATCAAGGGCCACGCCGAAAGCGGCGTCAAAATCGCCCTTCCCTTGCTCGAACGGATGCAGGTCGCTCCCGAAAACCGTGAGTTAATTTCCTTCATTATCAAAAATCATCTCGCGATGGCACGATTTTGGCAGAAGCGGGATGTAGATGATCCCCGCACAGCCGCTGCCTTTGCCGAATTGGTTGGCGACGCCGAAAGGTTGCGCCACCTTTACGTGCACACGTTTTGTGATGCGCGCGGGACCGCCTCCAGCCTTTGGAACAGCTACAAGGACACCCTCCACACCAGCCTCTTTCGCAATACCCTCGAACGCCTGAACCTCGGCGCCAGCATTGACGTCAGTTATCGCGAGAAAAAACAAATGATTCTCCAGGAACTCATCTCCAAGCAGATCCCCGGTATCAGCAGCGACGAGATCGCCGCGCATTTCAATGTCCTGCCGGAGCGGTACTTCATCCACACCGATGCCAGCGAGATCTCCCTCCACATCCAGATGGTCAACCGTCTGCTCAAGTCGATCAGCGAGGCCGACTCGGTTGGATCGCTGCGACCCATCATCGACTGGCAGGATGACCTCAACCGCTCGCTGACCGTCGTCAACGTGGTGACTTGGGACCGGGCGGGGCTCTTCTACAAGCTCGCCGGCGCATTCAGTGTCGCCGGACTCTCCATTCTCGGCGCCAAGGTCATCTCCCGCAGCGACCACATCGCGATCGACACCTTCTACGTCGTCGAGCCCGGCCGGGGCGTCGTCCAGAGC
>CAMAPG010000042.1 GCA_945859965.1 Opitutus sp. GAS368
AGCTGGGTCTCGAAATCGTTGATCTCGCCGAACGCCCGGCGCCATTCGTCGTCGCGGGCGAAGCCTTCCAGACGCTCGACCAGCACCCGCCCGTACCACGAGCGATCGTAGATGGTGACCATGCCGGCGCGCGGCACATGGCGCCAGAATCGCCACAGGTAGTGGTGCATCTTCTCTTCGTCGGACGGCTTCGCGACGGGGATCACGCGATAATCGCGGGCGTCGATGGCATCCGTGAGGCGGCGAATGGCCCCGCCTTTGCCCGCGGCATCCCAGCCCTCGAACACCCAGATGATGGAACGCTGGCGTTCGGCCGCGACCTGCACGAGATGATTGAGCTTTCCCAGCCACTTGTCGCGCTTTTGCTCATAATCCGCGGCCGAGAGCTCCTGGTTTAGGGGGAGGCGCCGCAGTTTTTGCAGGCCTGCGGGCCGCAGTGACCGCGTGCGGCGCAGGGGCGAGGGCAACCCCTTCCGTCGCAGGTGCGCATTGAATCGCGTCAGCAAATAATTCGCCACCGCCAGATTGCGGCTGCGCGGATCGGCCGCCTCAATGGTGTGCCAGGGTGAGCCGGGTCGGTTCGTCAGGCGGCGCAAGCGCTCGCTGAGCCGGGCGAGGCGGTCGTAATCATGGTGGCTTTTCCGATCCTCCGGCGAAACCCGCCAGGCGGTCCGCGGATCGTCCTCCAGTTCGCGCAGCCGGGCGCCCTGGCCCTCATTCGACAAATGCAGCCAGCATTTCACGATCAGGACGCCGTCGTCGGACAGCAGCCGTTCGAAATGGGCGATGCGGCGCAAGGTGTGCTCGAAATTTTCCAGCTCGCGGGGGCTGCGCGGATCCTCGCGCAAGGCCTCGGTGTACCAGGAGCCGGCGTAAATACCCATGCGCCCGCGGGGCGGCAGGCAGCGCCAATACCGCCACAGCGGCGGACGTTCACGCTCCTCGTCCGTCGGTTCATGGAACGAAAAGGTCTCGACGCCGCGGGGATCGAGCCAGGCGTTGAGGATATTCACGACCTCGCCCTTGCCGGACGCCTCTTCGCCGGCGATGACCAGCAGGACGGGAAACGGCGCGGACTTCAGCTGCACCTGCATCTGCACGAGTGCGGCGCGCAACTCGGGCACGCGCACCTCGTAGTCTTTTTTCGCCAATCGTCGCTGATCGCTGGCCTTGGGCATGCGGAGTAGAAGTGGCGGCCCGGATTCAGGATGTCGAGCCGCGGTGTGTTACGATCTTTTCTCCTCAGGTGCGGAATCGATCGCCCTGTCCGGGGATTGTTTGCCAATTCGCTTGGCGGGTCGCACCCCGCGGCCAAGACTTCCCGGTTTCATGGTCCCATGAGTTCCCGTCCCCCGATTTCGCGCCTGCAGGCCGTCCTTCTGCTTTTGTTGGCGACGGTCTTGTGGGGACTGAGTTTCCCGGTGATCAAGGCGATCATGCTCCTGCAGCAGAAAAACGTGCCGCAGGGCGGGACTTGGTTTGTGACGGCTTGCGCGCTCGGACCCCGGTTTGTGCTGGGGGCGGTGATCCTGGCCCTCTTTCGGCCGGTCCGCTTCTGGCAATTTACACCGGGGGAACTGAAGCAGGGACTGGTGATGGGACTGTTCGCCTCGGGCGGCATGCTCTTCCAAATCGACGGGATGCAATTCACGTCGGCCTCGACCTCGGCGTTTCTGACGCAGTTTTGCGCAATCATGATCCCGGTTTATCTCGCGGTGCGGCACCGCCGCAATCCAGGCTGGCTGGTGTGGGTCTCTTGCGGACTGGTACTGGCGGGCGTGGCGATTCTCGGGCGTTTTGACTGGTCCAAACTCCGTTTCGGCCGCGGAGAGTGGGAGACCTTGCTCGGGACGGTCTTTTTCACCGGCCAAATCCTCTGGCTCGACAAGAAGGAATTTGCGGCGAACCGCGCGGGGAAAATCACCCTGTTGTTATTCGCCGTCCAGGGACTGGTTTTCGGAACCGTGGTGCTGGCCACCGCTCCGGCGGGGGGAGCCTTGCCCGCGCTCTGGGCGGCCCCCGGCTGGCTGGAGCTGACGCTGGTGCTTACCTTGGTCTGCACGCTCGGGCCGTTTGGCATTATGAACAGTTGCCAACCCCGAATCACGGCGACCGAGGCGGGATTGATCTATTGCGCAGAGCCAATTTTTGCATCCGCGGCCGCCTTGTTCCTGCCTGCATGGCTCTCGCTCCTGGGGGAAATCGAATATTCCAACGAGGAAATCACCCGCAACCTGCTCATCGGCGGAAGCCTGATCACGATCGCCAACGTACTGATTCAATTGAAGCCGCCGGCCAAACCCTAGGCGTGTTTGCAAATTCCGCAGCGAAGAATCTACTTGGATAATATCGAAGCTCAGGGCGGAATCTCACTGGATTCTTTGCTGCGCTCAGAATGACAGAGCATTTTGCCAATACCCTCTAGCCGGTGGTTTTTGCCGGCTCGGGATGGATGGAAAACCGCCCGGCGCGGAGAAAAACCCGGACCTGCTCGATCGTGTCGCCGCACCACTGGAGCCAGGTGTGGGAATGGGCCAGCACGATGAAATCGCGCATGCCGGACAGCCTGGTGCTGGCGACCGCGACCTTCCCGTCGTTCGGCCCGCGAAGCCAGGCGGAGAAAACCGGGTTGAGCGAGCGGTTGCCGGCGATGATGCCCAAGTCGCCGGCCGTGTCGGGCCACGGACCGAGCGAGCGCGGGACGGAATCCGCGCCCGTGCCGAGCCGGGGGCCGTTCACGCTGGCGAACCAGCGGAGCACCAGGAAGTCATTGATGCGATCGGCCACTTCGCTGCCGGCGTTGGGTGGTGCCAGCATGACGACCCGGCCCAGATTGGGAATCGCGTGATCTCGCAGGTAGAGCCGCAGCAAGATGCCACCCATCGAATGCGTGACGAAATGCACCCGCGGAGCCGTGGCTGCACCCTGGTTTTCCAGCAAGTCCGGCAGCCATTCCGCGGCGAGTTTTTCCAACGGCAGGCGGCGTGAGGGATAAGAGACATTGACCACGCGATAGCCTTCGCGCGTGAGCGCCGAGTCCAGGCGGGTCATGGCCCACGACCCGAGCCCGAGGCCGTGCAGCAGGACCACGATTTCCGGTGGATTGGCAGCCATCGCTGGAAGAGGCAGCAAGAGCGCCAGGAAAAGGGCAATGCGCTTTATCGTCTCACGACAGGAATTCCAGCTGGGTGCCTCCGGGCCGGCGGAAATGCACAGACGAAAGTCGGTGCTCCTTTTGGTTCAGCCCGGCCCGGCGCGCCGCCACGTCAAACAGGACGCGGGTTTGCTCCGCAAAAATGCCTTCGCCGCGCATGCGCATGCCCCAGTCGGACTGGTAGAGCTGGCCGCCGCGCAGTTCGCGGATCCGGGCGATGATCCGGGGCTTTTTTCGTCGGGGCGTGTTCCTCGAGCCAGGCGAGGAAGATATCCTTCACGGCGTGCGGCAATCGGAGCATCACGTACCGAAGCACGGGTGGCACCGGGCCGCAGCCGCGGCGTCGAGAATGGCGGGGATCTCATGCTCCGTGAGCCCGGGAATGACGGGCGCGATCATCACGCCGGTGGGAATGCCCGCTTCCGTCAAAAGGCGCAAGGTTCGCAAGCGGTGCTCCGGCCGGGCGGCGCGCGGTTCGAGTTTTCCGGACAGTTCGGCGTCGAGGGTCGTGATCGTGAGGCTGACCATGGCGCCCTGCCACCGGGCCATTTTCCCCAGCAGATCGCGGTCGCGGGCGACGAGGGCGTTCTTGGTGATCAGCCCGACGGGATGCCACAAATCCTCCAGCACTTTGAGGCACTGGCGCGTGAGGCGGAAATGCCGCTCGGCGGGCTGGTAGCAATCGGTGGCGCCGCTCATCATCAGGGCCTGCGGCCGCCAGCGGAGCGACTCGAGTTCGCGCCGCAGCAACGCCGGGGCGCGCAGCTTCACCATGATCTTGGTTTCGAATTCCAAGCCGCTGGAGAAGCCGAGATACTCGTGGTAGGGACGGGCAAAGCAACACGCGCAGCCGTGTGTTCACAGCCGCGGTAGGGATTGACGCCATGGGCGAAACCCACATCGGGACTGTTGTTGGAGGAGAGGATCGACTCGCTGGCATCGACGAAAAACTGGGTGCGGGGGTGGGGCGATTCTTCCGGCGGACACTCGGGATCGCCTCCAGATGCAGGCGTTCGAAACGGCTGGGCGGGTTGATCGCAGTGCCGCGCCCGACCGGCCATGCCCCGCTGGGTGAAGAGGCCGAATTCCCGTTGGGCGATTCTGGGCTGCGCATGGCGGCAACGTTGAACTCCGTCACGGCATTGCAAACCGAACTGTATCAGTCCGCAAAAAAACTAAATTCTCGCCGGATTTTTTAACCACAAAGGAACAAAGGCACAAAGAAAGCCCTGGCCTGGGGGATCGATCTTTGGGTCTTTGTTCCTTTGTGGTTAAACCTCAGGATTGCCCAGGCACTTCAATCCAGTGAGCCTGTCGCAGCTCTCGTGGACTCTCTCTTTTTCTTCCGAACGATCCGGCTCCTGGCGGGCATCAGCTTGGCTCTCTGGCTTTTGCCCGCGGGGTTCGCGGCGGAATTCGAGGCAAAAACGAAAGTGGAGCCTAAAGCGGGGGCGGAAACGGCGGCGACGCCTTCCCCGGCCGAACAGACCTTGCAGGAACTGGTGGCCCGCCAGCAGGAATTACTGGCGGCGCTGGCCAAGTCGGACGCACCTGATTTCGACCAGGAAAAAATCCGCACCGAGATGCAGCAACTCTGCTGGGACTACGATGATTTGCTGAAGAAAACAAAGGGCTTTGCTCCCGCCTATGCCGCGTATGGCATGCTGCTGGGGAAAATCAGCATGCGCCGGCAGTCCACCATCATGTTTCTCAAGGCCAACCAATTGTTTGGCGAGGAGGCCAAGGACGGTGAAGCCACAACCCCGGCCTTCGTGCGCACCTGGGCGCTTGTGAAGAACCAACTCGGCAACTATCTGGCGGAGGAGGGGAAGCCGCTGGAGGCGATGAACTATTTCCTCGCGGCCATCGACCTGACGCCCAACGAGCCGCTGTACCATTACCAGTTGGGGCGGCTGCTGTCCGAAGCCCGCGACGATTTTATCAAAAGCGGCCAGTGGGAGCGCCTCGCGCTCAGCAAATCCATGCACGAGGCCTTCCGCCGCGCGGCGGAACTGGCGCCGGACCGCATCGAATTCACCTATCGCTACGCGGAATCCTTTTACGAACTCGACCCGCCCGATTGGGACGAGGCGCTCAAGATGTGGGCGCAGCTGGAGGAAAAGGCCCCGACGGCCGTCGAGCGCGAAACCATGCGCCTCCATGCCGCGCATGTCCTGATCAAGCAGCAAAAGTTCGACCACGCCCGCATGTTGCTGTCCACAGTCACGGAAGAGCCCCTGCAAAAGCAGAAAGAAAAGCTGATTGCCGAGCTGCCGGTGGAAGCGGCAAAGTAAGGCTCCATGGACTTCGGCCTTAGCCCCGACCAACTGCGATCGGGCCTCATTTTCTTTTTTGTTCTGCTGGTGAGTCTCGTCCTCCGCGCCTGGGCGCAGGCGGCGATGGCGCATCGGCTGGGCGACGACACGCCCGAACTGAACAACCGGCTGACCCTGAATCCGGCGTCGCACATCGATCTGTTCGGCTCGGTCATCTTCCCGCTGATCTGCATTTTTGCGTTTCCCGGCACCATTCTTTTTGGCTGGGCCAAGCCGGTGCCGATCAATCCCACCCAGTTTGAACCGCACCGCCGCCGGGGAGAAATCCTGACGGCGCTGGCCGGCCCCGTCTCCAGCTTCGGGCTCGCATTGCTCGGCGCGGTCGGGGGTGGACTGCTGTGCCGGGTGGACGCCCGGGTTGCCGAACTGGCCGGCACGATGATCACGCTGAATGTCACCCTCGCGGTCTTTAATCTATTGCCGCTCCCACCGCTGGATGGCGGCCAGATCCTGCGTCATGTCGTGGGCATGAGTGAGGAAACGTTCCTGGCGCTCTCGCGCTGGAGCATGCTGATCCTGCTGGGGGCACTGTGGCTGCCGCCCGTGCGGTATGCGCTGACGCTGGTGATCAACATTTTCGTCTTCCCCTTCGCCGTGATGTTTCAGGCGCTGGCCGGATGAGCGCCGCGGGCAAGCCGCGCCGGACGGTCAAGCGCGACCCATTCGCTGACAGCGCCGGCCTGAAGACGCTGGGCGGATGGTTGAAGTTTGCGGTTCGGCTTTACGAACGGGAAAAACTTGCGCTGGGCCAGGTGGCGACGAGCGCGCACGACGAGGCGCTGTATCTCTTGCTCCGCACGCTCGAACTCCCGCTCGACAGTGAATCGAGGGTGCTGGCGAAAACACTTTCCGTCGACCAACGGGCTAAAATCTCCGACGTGTTGCACCGGCGCGTGCTCGACCGCATTCCCGCCGCGTATCTCACCCGGGAAGCCTGGCTGGGCGAACACCGGTTTTATGTGGACGAGCGCGTGATCATCCCGCGCAGCTATTTTTTGGAAATCATCCCGCAGCAACTGGATGGCTGGCTGGCCAAACCCTCCGCGGTGCGGCGCGTGGCGGACGTGTGCACGGGCTCAGGTTGCCTGGCCATCCTGCTTGCCGGACATTTTCCGAAGGCCAGGGTCGATGCCGTCGATCTTTCCGCCGAGGCGCTCGAGGTGGCAAAGATCAACGTGCGCGAGCACCGGCTCGGCGCGCGGGTGAAACTGCATCGCAGCGACGTGTTCGATGCGGTGCCCGCGATGAAATATGACGTGATCCTGAGCAACCCGCCCTATGAGCCGAGCGCGCACGTCGACGCCATGCCGGCGGAATATCACCGCGAACCGCGCATGTCCCTCGACGGCGGCGCCGACGGCCTGGTGATCATTCGCAAACTGCTCTGCCAGGCGCGCGACCGGCTGACACCTGACGGCGTGGTGCTGATCGAAGTCGGCGGGCTCCGCCCGGCCATGGACCGCGAATTCGCGGTGCTGGACCCGCACTGGCTGCACACCGAGGACGGTGCCGACTGCGTGTGCGTGATTCACGCGGCGCGACTGCGCGCGGCGAAGTAGGGCAGGTCTTCGACCTGCCCTTTTGGGCCCGAAGGCGAGCCAGAGACCCCGCCCTACTGGAAACGCTTCAGGGAGTCTCGACCTTGCGTGTGGGCAAACCGGCATCAGTCCACTCCTTGAAGCCACCGACATTGGCGACGGTTTTTCCCTCCTGGGCGAGCTTCGCGGCGACCTTGCCGGAACGATTGCCGGAACGGCAGTAGAGCAGGATTTCCTTGCCAGCGTTTTGGTCCAGAAATGGCTGCCAGAGTTTTCGTTCCCCCTGCAGATCGCTCATGGGCAGCAGTACGGCCGGTGCGGCCACGCCGGTTTCAGCCCATTCGCTGGGCTCTCGGACATCGACCAACACCGCTTTGCCGTCCTTTACACGTTGGGCGGCCTCAGCCGGGGTGATTTTCGGGACTTCTGCGGCGGAAAGGGTCATGATAGAGGCAAGCAGGATGGAAAGGAGAAGAGAGAGCTTCATGAGGAAACGTGGAAGCGCGCCTTACTTGGTGAGATCGTACAACGCGTAACCGGCAAAGAAATTCGGCAGGGCGCGGCAGGGGGATTTCCAATCGCCGCGGAGATAAGCCCGGCGCGTGATCGTGATGCCCTTGGCGACGCAGAAATGTTCGAAGTCGGCGATGGAAACGGGGTTGGTGGGACGGCTCTCGAACCACTCGGTCGTGTACACCTCATTGCGCACTTTGCGGCCGCGCATCAACGCGTCGGTGCGGTTTTTCCAAAAACCGTGGTTCACGAATCCGACCGTGACCGCCCGGCCGGTGCGCAAGGCCTCGAGGATGATGGCGGCGGGATCGTTGAGTTCGTGGACCGTGCGGGAACAGATGATGCGGTCGAAATGTTTTTCCGGAAACGCGCGCATGAACGCCATCATATCTCCCTGGTAGGCAGTGACGCCGCGCCGCACGCACGCGGCGATTTTATCCAGATTGAGATCCACGCCGACCGCGGCGACCTGCTTGGTCTGCACCAGATAGTCGAGCAGCACGCCGCGACCGCAGCCGAGGTCGAGCACGCGGGACTTGGGCTCCACCCAGTCCCCGATGATCTGCATGTCGACGGTGCGCTTGAGCAGGGGTTTGGTCATGGCGTTCTTTTCGGCGTGCCGAGAAAACCGATCGTGCCCGGCTCCTCCACCGGTGTCGTCATCAATTCCTTGATCGCGTCAAAAACGAGGACGAACTGTCCGTCGTAGTTTTGCTCGAGTGCCTCAACCTTCGCGGCGAGCTCCTTGACCGAAAGCGTCATCCGGCGCAGCCGCACGAAGGCGCGCATGATTTCGATGTTCACTGCGATCGCGCGGGAGCTGTGCAAGACACTCGAAAGCATCGCGACTCCTTCCTGTGTGAAACAGAGGGGAAGCGAGCGCCGACGACCGCCATGGGATTTATTAAGTTCTTCATTATCAGTAAGAAATGAACTTGAAGTACCAGATTGGTACTTCAAGTTTGTAACTTCTTCACGGGTAAGGCGAAACATGAAATCAGCCGGAAATCGTTCGCTGTTTCTCAGCACGGCGCGGTTGATTGCTTTCGTCTCAACTCCATAGAGGAAAGCAAGATCGCTATCCAATAAGACCCGTTGATTCCGGACGAGATGAATGCGGGCATCGAGCGCGGACGAAACCACGAGAAGGGTTTTGGGCATGGAGAGAAGGGCTACCATGTGAAACGGAGGAATGGCCTATTCTCTTTCCAGAAACCCGCGGACGAGGTCGTACAGCTGGGGTGACTCGAGCAAAAAGGAATCGTGGCCGAGATCGGTGTTGAGCTCGGAGTAACTCGCGCGTTTGCCGGCGCGGAGCAAGGCGAGGGCGATGGTGCGGTTCTGCTCGGGCGGAAAAAGCCAGTCGCTCGCAAAACCCACCACCAGCGTTTCGGCTTCGACGACCTTGAACGCCTGTTCCAGCGAATCGTGGGCGGCCGCGAGGTCGAACTGGTCGAGGGCGCGCGTGATGTAGAGGTAGGAGTTCGCGTCGAAACGGTTGATGAAACTCTGCCCCTGGTGGCGCAGGTAACTTTCCACTTCGAATTGCACGTCGAAAGTGGTGGGCGCCGGCTGATCGGTGCGCGCGGGGGCGTTGAGCGCGGAAAATTCGGGATCGACCGCCTGGCCGGCGGCGGGAACGCGGTTGGTGGGGCGCGAGCGCACGGTGCGCCGGCCAAATTTCCGGTCCATGCTGTCTTCCGAAAGATAGGTGATGTGCGCCATCATGCGCGCGATCGCGAGGCCGACGCGCGGCCCGCCGTCACGCGGGTAATCGCCGTGATTCCAGGCGGGATCCTGCATGATCGCCTGCCGGCCGACCTCGTTGAAGGCGATGGCCTGGGCGCTTTCGCGCGCCGTGGTGGCCATGGCGAGCATGCGGCGGGTGAAGGCGGGAAATTCGATGCCCCATTGCAACACCTGCATTCCGCCCATGGAGCCGCCGATCGTGGCGTAGAGCGACGTCACGCCGAGGTGATCCAGCAACAGTTTCTGCGATCGTACCATGTCGCGGATCGTGACGAACGGGAAATCCACCCCGTACGGCCGACCCGTGGCGGAATCGATCGAGGAAGGTCCGGTGGAACCGACGCATCCGCCGAGCACGTTGGCGCAGACCACAAAAAAACGCCGGGTATCGACCGCCTTGCCCGGGCCGATGAAATTATTCCACCAGCCGGGCTTGGAGTCATTCAACGAATGAATTCCCGCGCAGTGATGGTCGCCGCTCAACGCGTGGCAGATCACGATCGCGTTGTCGCGCGCGGCATTGAGCCGCCCGTAGGTCTCGTAGCGCAGGGTGAAGCCGGGCAGCGTGCGGCCGCTTTCGAACGTGAAAGGCGCGCGGTGGTGGAAATCGCGCGGCTCGACCAGGCCGACCTCACCGGCCTCGGTGACCGTGGTTCTGACGATGTCATCCGCGTCGTTCATGCGAGAGGCTTGTTAACCATAGTTACGCGCGAATGAACACAGATTTTTGTGTCATGGCCCGGCTGCCCAGATGAGGCTTGGCGGATTCCCGGAGGTTTTTGCCACAAAAAGGCGCAAAAGTACGAAGGCTCCGGCTCGAATTTTCCGCGCGCTTATAAGCGCAATGGAGATCTGGCCGAAGCTCCGGAAATTTTTGCGCCTTTTTGTGCAAAAATGGATCGGAATGCCGCGACTCTCACCCATGGGCGGCGTCACTGGTGGCCTGGTCCATTTCCTCGTTCGAGAAAACGTGCTGCACGTCGTCGAGTTCATCGAGCGCATCGTGCAACTTCAGGAGCGCCCGGGCGATTTCCACGTCGGTGACTGGTACGCTGCTGGTGGGAATATAGGCGATTTCGGCGCTGTCGGGTTTGAGGCCGGCGTGTTCCAGCGCGTGGGCCACCTTGTCGAAGGCGTGGACGTTGCAGCGCACTTCGAAGCCGTCCTCGGTCGCGAGCACGTCGTCCGCGCCCGCGGCCAGGGCGAGCTCCATCAGCGCATCCTCCGGGGTTTTTTCCCGCGCGAGCAGGAACTGCCCCGCGTGCAGGAATTGGAACGCCACCGCGCCCGAGCCGGCGAGATTGCCCCCGAATTTAGCGAACACGCTGCGGAGCTCCATCGCGGCGCGGTTCTTATTGTCGGTAGTGGCCTTCACCACCATCGCCACGCCGCCGGGGCCGTAGCCCTCGTAAGTGATCTCCTCGAACGTGACGCCCGGCAGTTCGCCGGTGCCTTTCTTGATCGCGCGGTCGACGTTATCGACTGGCATGTTCGCATCGCGCGCTTTCAGCAACAAAGTGCGAAGCCGGGCGTTGCCCTCGGGATCCCCGCGACCCGCCTTGGCGGCGAAACTGATGTCGCGCGAGAGCCGGGAGAACACCTTGCCCTTGCGCCCATCGGTGATGGCCTTGGCGCGTTTGACTTTGGACCACTTGTTATGGCCGGCCATGACGAGGGTGAGTTGTAAGGATTAAGAGGAGTAAGGTGTAAGCCGATCCTTCGGGGGGCCTAGCTTAGGCTCTTAAACCTTAAACCCTAAACCTTATTTCTTCTTCTTGTGGGGCGTGACGTTCTTCATCGCCTTGCCGAGGGTGGAGGCGGTACTGACTGCCGAGCCGCCGGCCGAAGTGACGTCCTCGTCCTTCATCCGGTTGATCACCAGCTGCTGCACGATCGTGAACAGGCCGTTGATCGTGGAATAGAGGGAGAGCGCGCAGGAGAAGGTGTAGCAGAACAGCGTGAAGATGATCGGCATGAACTTGAACATCTTCGCCTGCGCATTATCGACCGTCGGCTGGGGCACGAGGCGCATCTGGTAGATCATGGTCGCACCCATCAGGATCGGCATGATGTTGATCGGCAGGCCGAAGATCACGGCCACGGTGTCCGAGGCGGAAAGATCCTTGGCCCAGAGAAACTCGGCGAAACGCAATTCCGCGGTGCTCTGCAGCATGCTGAAGAAGCCCATGAAAAACGGGATTGTGACCAGGATTGGCAGGCAGCCGCCGACCGGATTCACCTTGTGCTTCTTGAAGATCGTCATCGTCTCCGCCTGCAGCTTCTGCGGGTTATCTTTGTATTTCTCGCGCAGGGCCGTCATCTCCGGCTGGAGTTTTTGCATACGCTTCGCGGATTTCGAGGCGGCGAGCGTCAGCGGGAGGAAAACGATTTTGAGCAGGAGGGTGGTGATAATGATCGCCACGCCCCAGTTCGGCGCCCAGCTGTGCACCCAGGTCATGAGGGTCAGCAGGAGCTGGCTGAAAAATTTGAAGAAGCCGAAATGCATCACCTTGGCCTCGTCGTGCTTGAAGACGTCGGAGTCGGCGAGCCGGCGGTATTCCTTGGGGCCGACGTAGAAACTGCCGCCGACCTTCGCTTCGCCGTGGGGCGCTAACGCCGGAACATCCAGGCGCACGGCGCCCGTGATGCCATACGCCGGCTGATATTTGCTGGGAAAGCCCGGAAGCTCGATCCGGCGCGTCACCAAGCCACCGCCCGGTTGGTCGGGGGTGAGGATGGAAGTGAAGAATTGATTGCTCACGGCGCCCCAGATCAGGGGGCCGCCGGTTTCAATGCTCGGCAGAGGCGTGCGCGAGCCGATGCCAAAAAAGCTGAGGAAGCCGCCGCCTTCGAGTTTGGCCTGGGCGGTGAAATCGATTTCGCCGTTCACATTGTGCCCGGTGGTGAGAAATTGGCCGATCTCATCCGACTTCAGCGGCGTGGCGACGCCGAGGCTGATCGCCGCCCGCGGCAGCGCGGTGGTTTGCTCGGACAGGTTCCGGAACGTGATTTCGTGCCGGATTTGATACGGATCGGATCCTTTCGCGCCGGGGGCGGAAAGGCTGTAGCGGCGCGTGACCTCGATCCGGTTTTCGAACACCGCGCGATACACCACCTCGCTGGCCGAACTCGAGACGAGCTGGTAGCGGGTGTGGCGGTCGAGTCCGGGGAAATCGACAAAGGCCAGCGCGGGATCGGCGTGCTGTTGGTTGAAGATGTAGGGAACGCCGGGATGAGTCTTTTCGGCATCGTATTTTTTCAACGCCACGTCGCGGACGGCCCCGCCGAAGTCCGTGAAACGGGCCTCGATGAATTCGTTGGCGAGGGTGGTGATCTGGGCATCGGCGTTCTCTTTCACCACCGCGGCAAAAGCCGCGTCGGAAGGAGACGTGGGCCGGACGTCGGAGGGCATGCCCTGTTTGGGCGCAAGGGGGCTGCCGCTTGTCGGCTGGATCAGTTCCGGTGCGGCAGGACGCGTGGAAGGCGAGAGTCGCTGCCCCAGATATAAGCTGCCGAACGCAGCCAGGAGGAGAAACACGCCAATAATCGTATTCTTTTTGTCCATGAATGAAAAAGGGAAGGGCGCGGCTCAGCGCGCGTTGACCGGTTGCGGGAGGGAGGAGCTGTCGGCGCGGCGACACTGCGGGGCTCGCGACTGCGGCACCGGATCGAATCCGCCTGGATGCAGCGGCGTGCATTTCAGCAGCCGGCAAAATGCCAGCCGGATTCCTGCCACGACGCCGTGTGTCCGCACCGCTTCCGCGGCGTAATGCGAGCAGGTCGGGGAAAAACGGCAGCCGCAGGCGGATCCGAACACCGCCGGCAAAACGGGGGACAGCAGCTTTTGGTACAAGCGGATCAATCCCAGGACGCCGCGCGCAGCATATCCCGGGAGCGCGGGCGGCTGGCCCGCACCTTGACCTGAAAAGCTGGAAGGCGTCGGTGACATCTGGACTAGGGAGTCTTGAGAGGAGTGATCTTTCGACAAGCCTCGATGAACTTTTGCTCCAATTCGCGGTAATCCCAGCGATTCACCGCCTGGCGGGCGACCAGCAGCACGTCGCAATCCAAAGGGACCAGCTGCTGATGATGGCGAAAAAGGGTGCGCAGGCGGCGTTTGGCGCGGGTGCGTTGCACAGCTCCGCCGACGGACGCGGTGGAAGCGACCACGCCGACGCGCGAACAGGCGATTTTGGCCGGGCTGACAGCGGCAGGGAGCGGGTCCGTGTCCTGCGGTGGCCGCGGACGGTACCAGACGGTGAAAGCGCCGCAATCGACGCGCCGGCCCTCTTCGCGCACGGCGCGAAAATCGTTTTGCCGACGCAAGTGCTGCTCCGGGCGGAAGCGCATAAGGCCGCAGGCCCGGCAGGGCGCAATCAGACGACTGTCAGGCGCTTGCGGCCTTTGAGGCGGCGGGCTTTGATGACTTTACGGCCGCCTTTGGTGGCCATGCGGGCGCGATAACCAATCTTACGGGCGCGCTTTTTACGGTGTGGGCGGAATGTAGGTTGCATGACTTGTCGAGAAAAAGAGGGTCAGAGGTGCCTGACGCAGCGAGGAGTGTCAAGGCACGGTTTGCAACGTCTGGATTCGAGTGTCCTGGGGTCAGTTCGGCCGTTTGGCTTGGGCGGCGGGAAAGCGGCTGGCGAAATCGAGATCCCACTCAAACTGGGCGTTGGGGTTGGTCCGGGACTGCTTGAGGAAGGCCGAATAGGTTTTCACCCGCACTTTTCCGGCCGCTTCATCGAATTCCAGCAGCCGGAAAAGCCCGTCGCCGCACGTGCCCACCCATTTGCTATAGTCGGTGACCATCTGGAGCACCGGCTGGCCTGCGGCGTTCGTTTTGACCTGATGGGTTTCTTCGTTGGTGTGGCCGCTGAGCACCAGGAAGATCTGCGGGTTGTTTTTGATCAGCCCGTCGAAAATCTCCAACTGGCTGTTATGGCCGAAGCCCTTGAGGTAGGCGTTATTCGGCGGACCGTGCTTGGTCCCTTCGAAAATGTGCGTGGTGATGATCGTGGGCAGGCCGGGATTCGCATCGATGATCCCCTGGGCCCATTTCATGGCGTCGAAGTTCGTGCCCGCCTTGTTGCCGGGAATATCCGTCTCGAGACTCAGCATCAAAAATGACCGCGCCTGCGGGGAATTCGAGGACTTTATGATATGCCAGGTGTTCACGTCGTTGCCGCTGACTCCCTTGAACTCCGGCTGATTGGCGTAGCGGTGATGGCCGCTCGCCGAACCGAAATACTGGCGATAGGTGGCCGAGCGTTCGGGGCTGGCGAGGTCGACCGGGGGATTCAGGACGGCGCCGATCATCTCATGATTGCCGTAAGCCACGCTCCACGGGATGCCGGTACCGCCGTCGGCATCGGGGGCGGTGTCGAACTTCGCCATGACCGAGGCTGCGCGTTCCCATTCGCTGGGCACGCGGGACTGTTCGACGATGTCGCCCACTTGCACCACCATCCGCAGGTTCAGTTCGCGCGCATGGGCGATCAGCCAGTCGGCTTGAGAGGTGAACTGGACGAGATAATCGTTTCCGGTCCTTTGCGTGACGGCCCACTGTTGATCGCCGATGACCGCCAGCGTCCACTTCGCGGGAACCGTTTCCGCCGCACGGGCGGCCGACAAACCGAGGACGGGCAGGGCGAGACAGGCCGCAAGCAGGGAGAGGAACGCACGTTTTTTCAGGTTCATATCGGTGGGGCCGGAGGCCGGGGGTGAACAGGCGGGGGGATGACGCAGCAGAAAGGAGTTATTCCTCGGACGGTTTGGGCGTCAATGGCGTGCCGCGCACCCGCCGCTGGCGGGCCGGGTCGATTTCCTCGATTTCGGGCTCAGGAATGCGGGTGAAGGCAATTCGCATCGGGGCGTAGCCGGTGGCGCCGTGGGCGCCGCCGAAATAAACCGAATTCTTGCCAAAGGTGAGATTGAGCGTGTCGACGGCGGCGAGAAGGCGCGAACGGTCCGCTTCTTTTCCCGCGTCGAACAGATCGCCCGTATGGCCGCCGGCCTCGAGCAGGTTGAACAGCACCACGCCCACCCGCAGGGGAGTCCGGCCCTTCACCTTCGCCGGCCGTCGCGCCCACAGCGCGTTGAGGGTGCGGGTGAAGTGCAGGGTATCCTGGCTCTCGTTGAAGTGCACCGCTTCATCCCAATCCGCGCCCTCGCCGCAGTGGAGCGAAACCTGCAGGCCGCCGGCGTAAAGGCCCGAATGGCGCAGGCGCATGGCGGCTTTTTGGAGGAGACGATGGAGGACGGCGCGCGCGGCTTCGTCGTTGCGCAATTCGGGCGGCAGGACGTGCCCGTGGCCGATGGTGTTGAGTTCGGTTTGCTCGCGTTCCAGTCTTGACCCGCGCATCCACTCGTAAAATCGCGCGCCCTCGACGCTGCCCCAGATGGCGCGCAACTGCGCGGAGCTGGCGGCGTAGAGCTTGGCCACGGTGTCGATGCCGGCCCGGCGGAGCCGTTGCTCCATATTCCGGCCGATGCCGCAGAAATCGCCCAGCTTGAGGTGCAGCAACTTCCCGGGGATGTCGTCGTCCTCGAGGACGATGAGCCCGTCCGGCTTTTGCATGTCGGAAGCCAC
>CAMAPG010000043.1 GCA_945859965.1 Opitutus sp. GAS368
AGGTGATCCATTGATTGGCGGTCATGACCCCGCCCGGAATCCGGCTGCGGATCATCATCATGTATTTCTTGCCGGTTTTACGCAGGTCGCGATCATCCTGCTGGTAGATACCGTGAAATTTCAGGAATTGTTCATCGTTTTCGGCAAAACGATCGAGTGCCGCGTCGGTCAAGGTAGCGCTAATGGATCCGCCCAAAGTGGGATCCGAGGTTTTAATCAATTCGTTCTTACTTACTTGCGCGGCAGAAGGTGTGTCCATGGCGGGAAAATTAAGGGTTAAAATCAACAAAACTTTTGACGTGCGTCAACATAAGATTACTAATCAAGTAAACAATAGATGAAAACGGTTGGTTCAGTTTCGCTTGTAGGTGCAGGTCCGGGGGATCCGGAACTGATCACCGTGCGTGGGCGCGACCGTTTGGCCGCTGCTGAAGTGGTTATTTACGATGATCTCGCGGGTCGTGCCTTGCTCGATTATTGTCCGGAAAAATGTGAGCGGATTTATGTCGGTAAGCGGTGCGGGGAACATGTGGCTGCGCAGGAGCAAATCATTGAATTGTTGTTAGCACATGCGCAAGCGGGTCGGCAAGTGGTTCGGCTGAAGGGAGGGGATCCGTTTATTTTCGGCCGGGGAGGGGAGGAGATCACGGCGCTCATCCAGGCGGGTATTCCTTGCGAAGTGGTGCCCGGAGTCACTGCCGCCGCCGCGGCGGGAGCTGCTGCTGGGGTGCCGCTGACCCATCGGGAATTTTCTTCCGCCGTGGTTTTTCTCACGGGCCACGAAAATCCTGCAAAACCGGAGAGTGTGGTGCATTGGGGCGATTATGCGCGGTTGCGCGCCACGCTTTGCATTTACATGGGAGCACGGAGGCTGACGACCATTGCCGAGCAGTTGGTGGCAGGCGGGATGGCCATTGATACTCCGGTAGCATTGGTCAGTCGGGCGAGCTGGCCCGATCAAGACATCCATTTTTCCACTGTGGGTGAGTTGATTACCCGGCAGCCCGGCGAGCTGAATTCTCCCGTGCTGGGAATTATCGGTGAAGTGGCCCGGGTTCCCGCGCTCGCGCGCGAACTGGCGACGGCGGCACGCGTTGATTAAGGCTGTTTTCAACAACACGGCGCGCTCACAGCCGCCGTCAGAGCGGATTGCTTTCCATACCGGTGAGGAGGCGATCAATCAGGATCGGAATCAGGCCGGAATGGGTCCCTACCAGATCCGTCATTAATGGCTGCATGGCCGGATGGCGTTTTTGGGCGGCTGACACAATCTGCATGACATCGCCATTCGGCCCGGCGTGCCGGCCTGGGGAGAGGAACAGCATCGCGATAATGATTGGGCCAAAGTTGAAATCCGGCTGATCAAGGAGGTGGTCAAGCAATGGGTCGCTAAACGCATAGTGCGCACCTGGGCGGCGCTCCATCGAGGCGGCCCGCACGGTACGAACGGTGTCGCCCAGTCGTTGCTGCAATTGCATCGCGAGAAAATCCCGAACTGCGGCCACCTCGCGCACGGGACTACCGTGATCGACGAGGACAACGGCTGTTTGGGGGCCCGAATCGGCCAACTTGGCCCGCACGTGGCCCTCGAGAATTTGGGCGATCCGCGAGTCGGTGGTTTGGTTGAGATCGACCAATGGAGGAGCGAGTCGGACGACGAATGGAATTCTTTTTTCCTTCAAGGCAGCGAGACGTCGTGGCAGGTAGTCGGTCAATGCATTGCTCGGTCCGAAGAACAGCGGCACGATGAGGAAATTGTTACATCCCTTGCGCAGACGTTGTTCGATCGCAGGCTCGATAATTTCCGCAGGCTGTCCGCCTAATTCGGCCTCCGGAATCGCGCTGGAATGAAGCAGGGAGACCGGAGTGATGATCTTGCCGGTGGCCTGGGCTAATTTCCCGGCGATCTCGCGGAGATTCAAAGTCGCGGCTGGAGCTAGGGAGCCATTGTCCACCAGCAAAATGGATGGGTCGGTAGGGCCTGCGGAATTGGGCATAAGGGGAGAGAAATAAACGGCTGACGTGCCCAAAGTGGTGCGGCTGGACAGAATCGAACTGTCGACACCTGCTTGGAAGGCAGAGGTTTTACCACTAAACTACAGCCGCGCTAAAAGGACAGATTCACCCGGAGAAATGCCCGGGGTCAAGTGCGGCTCTTGAGTTGGGCGCATTTCCAGCTGCTAGCAAGTAGCAGGATGCCGTGAGACCGATGGTGGGATGGATGCAAGGAGTGCCTTAAACGGGTTCCGTTCCAGCGGTGAATCTCGCGACTTTTTTACGACGGGCGTCGGAAATGGGGTTGCTCGGGTGGCATGGCTGCTTTTAGCTGTCCGCCATGGCTTTTCTATCTTCCGCCTCCTCGAATACCCCTGGAAGCAGCCGGCCGGCGGCACAGCAGCAAAACCGCCCCAACGTCAAAGCGGCCCAGGCACTCGCCAAGCAAAAGTCACTCGAGAAAAAGGCCAAGGGCTACAAGCTTCCACTCGGGGAGCTCGCGATCTTTACCCAACAGCTCGCTTCCTTGCTGAACGCCGGCCTGCCGCTCGTCCAATGTTTGGAAGCCCTGCAGGATCAGACGGATGATCCGTGTTTCCGCATCATCATTCGGGATGTCCGCCTCGATATTTCATCGGGCAATTCCTTTTCCTCGGCGGTCAAAAAATTCCCCAAAAGCTTCCCCTCGCTCTTCATTTCCATGATCGAGGCCGGTGAAGCATCCGGCGCTCTGGCGGAAATTCTTTCGAAAGTGGCCGGCTATTTCGAGTCCAGCGTCAAACTGACCAAGAAGGTGAAATCGGCCATGACCTATCCGATTGCGGTCATCGGTCTTGCGATCGCGTTGGTCAACGTGCTGCTGATCTTCGTCATTCCCGTGTTTGCCGACATGTTCAAGGACTTCGGAGCCCGGCTGCCGGCTCCGACGCAGTTTCTCATCGATCTGAGTAATTTCCTGAAGGGCAATTTTTTCTACCTTTTGATCGGCGCTTACGCGGCCTATTGGGCGTTCAATAAATTTGTCGCCACCCCCAAAGGCCGGCGCGTGAAGGACCAAGCCCTCGTGAAGGCTCCGATCTTCGGGAACCTTATTCACAAAATAGCGCTTTCCCGCTTCTGCCGTACCTATGCGACTTTGATTCGTTCCGGTGTGCCGATCCTGCGCACCTTGGAAATCGTCTCGTCAGCCAGTGGCAAGGTCCAGGTAGAGGACGCCTGCGTCGAGATCAGCAAGCATGTCAGCCAGGGCGGCCAGGTCTCCGAAGTGCTGGCGGCCAATCCGTTTTTCCCATCGATGATGAAGCACATGGTGAAGGCCGGTGAATCCACGGGTAATGTCGACGGAATGATGAACAAGATCGCTGATTTTTATGACACCGAGTGCGAAGCAACGGTGGCGGCCCTGACTTCGCTGATCGAACCCATGCTGATCGTGTTTCTCGGCGTGGTGGTCGGCGGTATCGTCATGGCGATGTTTCTTCCGATCTTCCAACTCGGTGCCGTCGCGGGCGGCCTGCAGTGAACGGAGCCATTGCTTCTGTTGACTTCGTCCCGTAAACGCGGAACGTCCGACTTTCTATGCCAGCCGTTCTCATCGTCGACGATCTGCTCTCGATTCACGAGATGCTGGAGGCCGTGATTCAGCCCACCGGGTTCACGACGTCGTTTGCCACCGATGGGGGAAAGGCGATGACCCGTTACAAGGCCGAGAAATTCGACCTTGTGCTGGCGGACATCGACATGAAGCCGATGGACGGGATCACGCTGCTCAAGCAGCTCAAGCTCTACGATCCCAACACCGTGGTCATCATCATGACGGCCTACGCCAGCACGGAAAGTGCGGTGCAGGCGTTGAAATTCGGGGCGTTCGATTATCTGCAAAAACCGTTTCGGGTGGACGAGCTCATCGCGACGTTGAAACGGGGGATCGAATTCAAGAAATTCCAGTCGGAGCGGATGATGGGCGGCAGTCAGCCGGCCCGCGCTGATGATCTTGAGGCGCGAATTGTCGGTGGCGGGCCGGCGGTCAAAAAGCTGCTGCAACAGATCAAGAAACTCATGACGGTGCGCACCCCGGTTTTGCTGACCGGTGAGAACGGCACGGGGAAACGCACCATTTCCGAAGTGCTCCATGCCGGCGCCAACCCGGGTGATGCGCCGCTGGTCCGCATCGACTGTGCCCTCAGTACCGAAGGCCATTTCCGCGCCGGACTGCTGGGTGAAAACGGCGAAGGCGGCACTTGGGTCAAGGAAGCGAAAGGCGGCACGCTTTTCCTGCAGCACATCCAGTGTCTCTCGCTTCCGATGCAAAAGGAGTTGGTCAGCGTGTTGCGCAACAATGCCCATGGCTTCCGCCTGATCTGCACCACGAGCGAAGACCTCGAAAAGCTCACCGACGAGGGCAAGTTTCACGATGAACTCTTTTACCGGGTGGCTTCGCTTCCGGTGCACGTCCCTTCGCTGCGCGATCGCATTGAGGATATTCCCCTTCTCACCAAGGCCTTCGCCAGCAAGGCCACCAATCCTTACTTTGACGCTAGTCTGGTGGAGTTTTCCGACGATGCCCTGGCCGTGTTGAGCGCTTACCATTGGCCGGGAAATCTCGCTGAACTCAACCAGGTGATTTCAAAACTGGTGGCGACGGTTGAAGCCAGGGTGGTGACGTCGCAGCAGCTTCCGCTCCGGTTGCGGGAGCTCATGCACTGGCCGAGCCTTACCGAGTACCTGGCCGGTCAGGAAAAGCAGTATATCGACATGGTTCTGCATGCCTCCCGTGGCGACAAGGGAGCAGCGGCCAAAGTCTTGGGCATTGAGGCCGGCCGGTTGGGTTAAGGCGGCTCGGGCCGCTGCAGGTTCCCTGCCCAAAGGCTGCAGGATTGGCTAAAAATCGCGGCTGATCCAGCTCGTGGCCTGCTTTCCCGCTTGCCGCCGGTTTCGGTCGTCCCAACTCTCAGCGAAATCTACGTTCATGCCCAAACGCACCGACCTTAAGTCCATCCTCATCATCGGCGCCGGGCCCATTGTTATCGGCCAGGCTTGTGAATTTGATTATTCCGGCACCCAGGCCTGCAAGGCGCTGAAAGAAGAGGGTTATCGCGTTATTCTCGTTAACTCCAATCCGGCCACGATCATGACCGATCCGGAGTTTGCCGATGTCACTTACATCGAGCCCTTGACGATTGAATTTCTGGAAAAAATCATCGCGAAAGAACGCCCTTCCGCCTTGCTGCCGACGCTTGGCGGACAGACCGCGCTGAATCTTTCGATGGAGCTGAACAAGGCGGGCATCCTGCAGAAGTATGGCGTGGAAATGATCGGCGCAAAACCTGACGCCATTTCCAAGGGAGAGGACCGCGAACTGTTCAAGCAGGCTATGATCAAGATCGGCCTGGATGTCGCTTTGTCACGGACGGTGAAGTCGATGGAAAAGGCTTGGGCGGCCGCAGAGTATCTCGCGGCTTTTCCGCTCATCATCCGGCCCTCCTTCACCCTCGGCGGCTCCGGTGGCGGCATTGCCTACAACAAGGAGGAATTTGAGCGCATCGTGACCAATGGCCTCGATCTTTCCCCCGTGCACGAAGTACTGGTCGAAGAGTGCCTGCTGGGCTGGAAGGAATATGAGATGGAGGTCATGCGCGATCACAAGGACCAGTGCGTCGTGATCTGCTCGATCGAAAATTTTGATCCGATGGGCGTGCACACCGGTGATTCGATCACGGTCGCACCGGCGATGACCCTGACCGACAAGGAATACCAGGTCATGCGCGATGCTTCGTTTGCGGTCATTCGCGAGATCGGGGTGGAGACGGGCGGGTCGAACATCCAATTTTCCGTCGATCCCCAGACGGGCCGCATGGTGGTGATCGAGATGAATCCGCGGGTCAGCCGTAGCTCGGCCCTCGCCTCCAAGGCGACGGGTTTCCCGATTGCGAAGATCGCGGCAAAACTGGCGGTGGGCTATTCGCTCGACGAATTGCGCAATGATATCACGCGCCTCACGCCGGCCAGTTTCGAGCCGACGATCGACTATGTGGTGACGAAGATCCCTCGCTTCACCTTCGAGAAGTTTCCCGATGCCGATTCGACGCTGACGTCGGCGATGAAATCGGTTGGTGAAGCCATGGCGATCGGCCGCACCTTCAAGGAATCGATGCAGAAATGCCTGCGTTCGTTGGAGACGGGGGCACGTGGTTTTGGCGGCGGGGGCAAACTGGGAGGCGAGGAAATTCCGGACCGCAAGGTGATCACGGCGAAGCTCGCGACTCCGAATGCCGAACGGATCTATTATCTTCGTTACGCGTTCATGGCTGGGCTGACGGTGGAGGACATCTTCGATCTGACGAAAATCGATCCGTGGTTCCTGCATCAGCTGCGCGAGATTTACGAAATGGAAGTGGCGCTCAAGCCGCTCACCCTGGCGACGCTCGATGCCACGTTGCTGCGGCGGGCCAAGCAGTTTGGATTTTCGGATGCGCAGCTGGCGCACATTCTGAAGAGCGATCTCACGACGGTGCGTGCCCATCGCAAAAAAGCCGGCGTCAACACCACCTACCGCCTGGTGGATACCTGCGCCGCCGAATTCGAGGCGTTCACGCCGTATTATTATTCAAGTTATGGCGACGAAAACGAAATCATCCCGTCGCAAAAGAAAAAGATCATGATCCTGGGCGGCGGACCGAACCGCATCGGCCAAGGGATCGAGTTTGATTATTGCTGTGTCCACGCAAGTTTTGCGCTCCGCGAAATCGGGTTCGAAACCGTGATGGTTAACTCCAATCCGGAAACCGTCTCGACGGATTACGACACCAGCGACCGGCTCTATTTCGAGCCGCTGACGCTTGAGGATGTGCTGGAGATTTATCAGCAGGAAAAATGTGACGGTGTCATCGTGCAATTTGGCGGACAAACCCCGCTCAATCTCGCCACGGCGTTGAAGGCCAATGGGGTGAACATCATCGGAACCTCCCCGGAAAGCATTGAATGGGCCGAGGACCGGAAACTCTTCGCCAATATTCTCAACCGGATTGAGCTCAAGCAGCCCGACAACCGCACCGCGTTGTCGGAGCACGAAGCGGCGGCCTTTGCCAAGGAAGTCGGATATCCCGTCTTGCTGCGGCCCTCATTCGTGCTTGGCGGCCGGGGCATGTTCATCCTCTACAGCGAGGAGGAATTGAAGGCGGTGGTTCGCCAGGTGTTCGATGTCATGCCGGGAAAACCCGTGCTGATTGATAAATTCCTCGAGGATGCCATCGAGCTCGACGTCGACTGTATCAGCGATGGGGAGACCTCGGTGATTGGCGGCATGCTCGAACATATTGAGTTTGCCGGCGTGCATTCCGGAGATGCGGCCATGGTCATGCCTCCGCATACCCTCGGCAAAGAGATGCTCGAGACCGTCCGGCGTGCGACCTATGCGCTGGCGCGCGAGCTCAAGGTGATCGGGCTGATGAATGTCCAGTTCGCGATCAAGGATCAGCAACTTTACGTGCTGGAAGTGAATCCGCGCGCGTCCCGCACGGTACCTTTTGTCGCCAAGGCGATCGGCGTTCCGCTGGCGAAGCTCGCGGCGAAGGTCATGACCGGAAAAAAACTGAAGGATCTCGGGTTTACCCGGGAACAGACTCCGAAGCACTGGTGCGTAAAAGAAGCGGTGTTTCCTTTCGTGCGTTTCCCGGGTGCGACCATTGCGCTCGGTCCTGAAATGCGTTCGACCGGGGAAGTCATGGGCCTGGACGAGGATCTCGGTGTGGCTTTTGCCAAGGCCCAGGCTGCGGCGAAACCCGGACTGCCGGTCAAAGGTAATGTATTTCTTTCCGTGAAAGACGCCGACAAAGCGCGGTCCGTGGCTTTGGCCCGCCAACTTGTCGAGCTGGGCTTCGAGATTTATTCAACCGGAGGCACGGCCAAGATTCTCACGGAAAGCAACGTGCCGGTAAAACGGCTCGCGAAGATCGGCGAAGGCCGGCCCACGGCGGTGGATCTGATCAAGAACGGGCAGATCCAAATGGTGATCAATACTCCCGGTGGTATGATCCCGCGCCGCGACGAAAATCTCATCCGTTCCGCCGCCTATGCCCATAACGTGTGCATCATGACGACGATTACCGGTGCGCATGCGGCACTTGATGGCATCCGGGCATTGAAGCAGAAACACGTCGGTGTCCGCCCTATCCAGAGTTATCGCGGCAATGTAACCATGGTGTGATGCCATGTCGGTTTCCACCACGCTGGTTGCGCTCCTGCACGGCCAAGACCAGCCGGGGCTGGTAGCCCGTGTGGCCGGTTGGGTTTTTGCCCGGGGCGGCAATATCCTGCATGCGGATCAGCATAGCGACCGGGAGCAGGGGGTCTTTTTTCAGCGGGTGGAGTGGATTTGCGCCCCCGGGCCTCTTTCGCCTCTCCGCGTTGCGAAGGAATTTAACGCTTTCGCGAAATCATTGGGCATGCAGGCGAGCATCGCGCTTTCGACCCAACGCCCGCGAGTGGCGGTTTTTGTCTCGAAAGCGGATCACTGTTTTCACGATCTCGCTTTGCGTTGGCGGGCCGGGGAATTCTCGGGCGATTTGGTCGCGGTCATTTCCAACCATCGTGATCTGGCGAAAGCCGCCAAGAGCTACGGATTGCCCTATCACTATATTCCGGTCCGGGCCGAATCCAAGGGAGCCGCTGAACGGCGGCAACTTCAGCTGTTGCGCAAGCTGGACGTCGAATTGGTGGTGCTCGCGCGCTACATGCAGGTGCTTTCGGCCGAACTTCTCGGCGCTTTTGGCCGGCCGGTGATCAATATCCATCATTCGTTTTTGCCGGCCTTTGCCGGCGGCCGGCCGTATCATCAAGCTCATGCCCGGGGTGTGAAATTGATCGGGGCCACGGCTCATTATGCGACGCGAGACCTCGATGAAGGCCCGATTATCCACCAGGATGTTGCCCGCGTAACCCATCGCCACGGGGTGGAGGATCTGGTGCGCATGGGGCGGGATCTCGAAAAACGAGTGCTCGCGCAAGCCGTGCGCTGGCATTTGGAGAGTCGGGTGCTCGCCTACGGCAATAAAACCGTCGTCTTCGACTGAAGCTTCGCTGGCGCCAGAAAATGGCAGTTCTTGGAAACCAACCCGGCCCGAGGCGGTCCATCGTGGCCAATCTCCCCCACCATGATGATGAAACGATTTTACTGCTTTGTTCTCCGACTGTTCGCGTTGGCGGTTTTCGGCTTCGCCGCCTTTTCCACTGGCTGCACGTCTGTGCAGGTTTCGGATGACACGCAGGGCCGTTATCGCGTCGGTGAACTGCAGGTTTTTGCCGACCACGATTTTGCGACTGTGGTCACCGCGGTTGAACGCGGATTCAAGGACCTTGGCCTTTTTCAGACCAAGAACGAAAGAAAGGTGATTGAGGCTGAACTGACGGCCCGGGATGCTTCGGACACGCTCATCATCGTGAAGCTGAAGGAAGTCTCGAAGAACCGTGTCAGCGTGAAGATCCGCTATGGTTTAACAGGTGACCTCGCCCAAGCCCAAAAGCTTTACCAGGCGATCGAAAAAAGATTCTGACGGCTTCTCGGGTGCCTGAGCGGAGTAATCCTTACGCCCGGGCCTGCAGCACTGGCTGCATTATTTTTTGCCTGGAGTCAGGGAAATCCCCGGCGCGGCAGGTGAACTCGCCGGAGCGCTCGCCCTCAGCGCCAGCGCCCGCTGCGTCCAAGCACTGGAAGGGTCGAGTTGCATCAGTTGCTCTGAGTATTTGACCACATCGTCGGTCTTGCCGGCGTTCGCGGCGAAGCTCGCGAGATTATAGGTGGCTTCCGCGCGAATCCCTTTGAGTTGATTTCCATCGCGGGAAAGCAGTTTGAGTGCGGATTCTCCTTCAGCGGTCTTTCCGGCCTGGAGCTTTGAAATCGCACTTCCCAGCTGGGCCCGGGCTGCCAGCGGACCCGCTTTGAGGGTCGAGGCGGCTTTGTCGTAGGCCGTAATGGCGTCAGGGAATTTGCCCGCGACATAAGCTTCATCGGCCAAACGCAGTTCGGCCACGCCACCGAGCCCGTGCTTCGGATGGGCCCCGGCAAAAACCTTGAGCTTTTCCGGGGTCGAGGCCGCGGCGTAGTCGCGTTCGAGATCGGATTCCTGGCGTGCCTCGTAAAGTTCCCAAAGGCCTTTTCCCACCAGCACGAGGAGGATGAACACGCAACCGACCGCAATCCCCGTGCGATTGTTATTCCAGAAACGGTGGAGCGAATCTTCGAAGCTGGGCGCAACCGGGTTCTCGTCGACTTTGACAAGATTGCGATCATCTGGGGCGGGTTGCGGATCGGAAGGCGTAGCAGGCGTGGTCATAACACGAGGGTTTTATCGTTCGAAACGAATACGAGAACAAAACCCCGGGTGAGTGTAAATGCAGGAAATCGGCATCTTGAGCGGTCGATTGCGCTTCGTCTCATTCTTTCCTGCTGCCGGCGGAGGCACGCGGGCAACGAATCGCCAGCGCGGAAGGGAAGGTTTTGAGCGAATCGCCGGGCATGACCTTCCAGAGAAATGCAGGTTGCGGTGGCTGCGGATCGGCACGTATATCAGCCGGATGCGACGAGGAATGAGCCTTTGTTGCGGTTGAACTTTTGCCCCCCTCATCCCCCAGGTCCGCAGTCCAGGTGATCGTGTCGTCCCCGGGTCTGGTGCTGGAAAACCATCGTGCGCCGTTTGGTCTTTCCCGGCGATGAAAAGCGCTTCGTTCTCCAAACTTACTCCATTGGATCGGGCGCGGCGCAAGGCCTATGGACGTCTGCTGCCGATTCTTTTTGTCTGCTACCTGATCGCCTATGTCGATCGGACGAATGTCTCGATCGCCAAGTTTGCGATGATCCAGGAGTTGGTCGGGTTTAATAACGCGGTCATTGGATTCGGGGCCGGCGTGTTTTTCATCGGTTATTTTCTCCTCGAGATTCCCGGCACCTTGATCGTCGAAAAATGGAGCGCCCGAAAATGGATTTTCCGGATCATGATTACCTGGGGAATCATGGCCGCGCTCACCGCGCTGGTGAAAACTCCGATGCAGTTTTACCTCGTGCGTTTTTTATTGGGGCTGGCCGAGGCGGGGTTTTTCCCGGGGGTCATCATTTATCTCACGCATTGGTTTCCGGTGCGGGACCGGGCGAAAGCCCTGGCGTATTTTTTCATCGCCAGCCCGATCGCGCAGATGGTCAGCCCGAAAATCTCGAATCTACTGCTCAAGATTGGAACGGACGAGGTCGTCAACGGAGTGGTTGTGCAGCATCCGAAACTGTGGGGCATGGTGGGATGGCAATGGATGTATATCGCGTGGGGTGCCCCGGCGGTCCTGCTCGCTTTTGTGGTCCTGGGCATGCTGACCGACCGGCCCAGTGAGGCGAAGTGGCTGACGATGGAAGAGCGCGAGGCGCTGGAACGCGAATTGGCGGCGGAAAAGGCGCTTCACCAGGGGAAGCGTCGCGGCCTGACCTTGCTGCAGGGATTGAAAGACCCGCGGGTCATGCTTTTGGCGGGCGCGCAATTTTGCCTCGTCACTGCCAACTACGGCGTGGAGTTTTTCCTGCCCAGCATTCTCGAACAGTGGTATTCGTTGAAAATGGATTCGCTCACGTGGCTGATTGTATTGCCGCCGTTGGGGGCGGTATTGGGCCAGTTCTTTGTCGCCCGCCATTCCGACCGTACCAATGAACGGATTTACCATGCGATCATTCCTCTGTCGTTCGCGATGATCATGCTGCTGCTCACTCCGCTGACGCGCGGGCATTTGTCCCTGACGATTCTGTGTTTCATGCTGGCTTTTGTCGGACTGAGGGCAGGCGGGCCAGCGTTCTGGTCGTTGCCCAATCTTTTCCTCGCCGAGACAGCCGCTGCCGGTGGCATCGGCCTGATCAATTCACTGGGCGGCCTCGGTGGTTTCCTGGGGCCTACGTTAGTGGGTTATCTTAAGGAATCGACCGGCTCGTATGTGGCCGGCCTCTGCTGGCTTGCGGTCATTTCCGGAGTCGCGGCGCTGCTTATTTTCTTTATCGGAATGGAGATGAAGAAAGAGAATCGGTCCACGGCCTAGCTCAGCCAGCAATTTTACTGGAGGCGAAACCGTCTCGTCAGCACCCCAACCCCCGTCTCAACTTACATTATGCCCCGCCAATCATCTCCCGCCTCCAAATCACCCGCTTCCCCCGGCATGCGGCCCATGCAGATTTTCGCCACGCTGTGGTCGCTGCGCCAGTATCCCACGCTCGCCCGGGAATTGTCCTGGGAGAAAAAATTCGCACGGATCCGGGCGGCTGGGTACGACGGGGTTTTTTCGCCCCCAATTCCGGCGCTGCGCGACCGCGGCGATTTGAGCTATTTCGCTGTCGCCAGCTATGGCGTGGGCGATGACGTCGAGCCGGCGTTTGCCGAGGCCAAGAAGCTGGGGGCCGTCGCGATCGATATTCAGCTCTGCGATTTCGACACTCCGACGAAAGCCGCCGTGAAAGTGGCCGCGAAGCTCCGTGCCGCCTCAAAAAACTACCAGCTCCCCTTCGCGGTCGAACTCCATCGCAATACAATCACCGAAACCCCGGAGAAATCGCTCGCGGTGTGGGAGGCTTATCGCGAAGCGTTTGGCGAGGAATTGCCCTGTTGCATCGACCATTCGCACTTTGCCGTCGTGCGGCATCTTAAACCGCCATTTTGGGACGATTTGCGTAAACCCGAGTCGCTTTTGCGCGCGGCGACCCAGTTCCACATGCGCCCCTTCAACGGACATCACTGCCAGATTCCCGTCCTCAACCACGCCGGACGGCGCACGCCGGAATATCGCGACTGGCTGGCCTATGCCGAAGCGTTGTTTGCCTATCTGCATGCGCAGCCGGAACGAACGCCGGTCCTCGTTGTGCCGGAGATCGGCCATGCCGCTCCTCCCTATCGCTTGAGCACGTTTCCCGACACATGGAAGGATGTGGTCGCGATCGGCGCGGACTTGCGGGCGCTCTGGAAACGAAAAGGCCGGGAGGCCTGAATCGGCTTCGATGACGGCCCGAGTCTCGTTTCGCGATTCGGGCTGCGGTTACTTGGCGACTTCTGCCGGCTTCACCGGTTTGAGGCAGAACAGAATCGCCGCGCACGCGAAGAGGGACAGGCCGGAGACGGTGTAGAGTTTGCCCAGCGGAACATTCGCGTCGCGCAAGGCGCCGCCAATATAGATCGCTCCTCCGCCCACCAGGCAGCTGGCGGCGTTCAGCACGCCCAAACCAGTCGCACGGTAGCGCGCATCACAGACGAGACACAAAATCGGCATGATGTTGGCATCGGTGAAAGTCCTCGTGAGCCCATAGATCATCATTCCCACAATGCCGATGAGAGTGAGAGGGGTGTTGGCCATGGCCAAGATTCCCGCGGCGGCAAAACAAAGGCCGATGGCGGGGACCAGAATGCGGCCGCGCGGATTGGTGCGGCTCCAGCGGTCCGCCAGGAATCCTCCAAGCAGCATGCCGACAACCGCCGCGATTTGCCGGTAGCTGACGGCATACAGGCCGGCCTGGCCTTGGCTGAGATGAAAGTGCTCCTTGAAATAAGTGGGAGCCCAGCCGCTGATCGCCCAACCCACGGTCCCCAGCAGGCCCCAGAAGAGCAGGGCGAGAATGTACTGCGGGCTGCTGAAGAGGCTGCGTATCGCGCTCACGAAGCTGAGCTTTTCTTGCGGCGCACTGGTCGCAACCGTCACGGCCGGACGGGGGGGATCGCGAAGGACGAAGCAGAGCCCGAGGGAATAAACGACGCCGATGACTCCAAAGAGAAAGAACGGATGAGCCCATCCGTTTCGCTCGGCCATCCAGCCACCCAGTCCGGCCAAGGTGTGCCCGACCGAGACTCCGGCCTGGTGAATGCCGCTCGCAAAAGAGCGAGTGGAACCGCGGTGGTAGTCGGCAATCAGGGCGAGGGCCGCGGGAAGATAGCAGGCGGTGCTGATTCCCAAAAGTACCCGGGTGACCATCAGTTCCTCGAACGTGGTGGCGTAGACGGTCAGCCAGGTGATGGCAGACCACGCCAGCAAACTGCCGATGATGACTTTGCTGCGATTGAACCGATCCGCCAAAAAGCCCGCGAAGGGACTGAGCCCTCCATACACCCAGAGGAAAACCGAACTAAGCAGTCCGAACTGTGCGTCCGTCATCGGGATCGCAGCCATGACCGACCAGCGCATGGTCGTGATCATGATGCGATCAATGTAGTTCAACGCTCCGGCGGCGAAGAGCAGGGCGACAATTATCCAGCCAAGCGGAAGGGGTTTAGCATCGGTTGTCATGGTGCGTGCAAAAGATGACAGGTCGCGGCTGGAATTTATAGGTCGCGAACCTGAGCGGGGGTCGGGTGGGGAGGTACCATACCTGCGGAAGCCAGGTTGGGGTTCCCGGAATCCTTCTTACTGGGGAAAACGGGTCAATGGTGACTTTTGGCTGCCGTGTTCTGGAATCGCGAAAGATTCGGTGGTGCGCGGGAAGGAGCTTTCCCCTTTACACCGGCTGGCACGGGATGAAACGTGTCCCAACCTCCAGGCCCGGCTTTCGCGTGAAGCTTAGGGCCGAGAGCACCCCATGAATGATCGGAATGCGAGTCGGAGAGCGTTCGTTAAGCAAGGCCTGTTGGCAGCGGTAGGGATGACAGCGGGTGCGGGCTATTTGAAAGGGGAATCATCCCCGGTAACGGCAGCTCTCACCACGTCAGAGCCGCCGGGTGCGGACGCGGACGGCGAGCTGCTCTACAATGGCATCCGGCTGCCCAAGGCCTGGCCGCCGCGGACGATGGCGAAAGAATTGTACGAGCCCATGCCGGTGCCCTATCTCGCGAATCCACCCGCGGTGATTCCCATCGCGGTGGGCCGGCAATTGTGGGTGGACGATTTTTTGATCGCGCAGACGAACCTGGCGCGGGTTTTTCATCAGCCCCGAAAATTTGCCGGCAACCCCGTCTTCAAGCCGGAGACCCGGTTGGAAACCGAAACTGGACAACCGGTGGCATGCCCCAAAAGCGGGGGAGTGTGGTGGGATCCCGCCGACCACCGCTTCAAGATGTGGTATGAAGCCGGTTGGATCGGGACGATGGCTTACGCGACCAGCGTCGATGGGATTCATTGGGAGCGGCCCGACCTGGACATTCAACCCGGGAGCAATCGCCTGCTGCCGGCGTTGAAGCCGGATTCCACCACCGTGGTGCTCGATCATGAAGCGGCCAATCCGGCGGAAAGATTTAAGCTGTTTCTGCGGGGGCCGGGAGGTCCACCGCAACCCGCGCATTGTTTGGTTTCGCCGGATGGCATTCACTGGAGCGATCCCGTTCCCACTGGTGACCTCGGTGACCGCAGCACGGTTTTCCTGAATCCGTTCCGGAAAAAATGGGTCTATAGCATTCGGGCCAGCGGCAAGCTCTCATCCAAGGCGCGTGGACGTTCCCGTTATTACCGTGAGCACGCGGATTTTCTGCCCGGCGCCAAGTGGACGAACGACGATCTGGTGTTCTGGACCGGGGCGGACGCGCTGGACCCGCGGGATCCCGCGATCGGCGACCGGGTGCAACTGTATAACCTCGATGCCGTGGCCTATGAAAGCGTCATGCTCGGTTTTTATCAGGTCCTGGCGGGACCGGCTAACGACGTCTGCATGAAGGGCGGATTTCCCAAGACCACGGAGCTAGCGCTCGCCTACAGTCGCGACGGTTTCCACTGGCACCGTCCGGATCGGACGGCGTTTATTTCCGCGAGCCGGCAGGAAGGCACTTGGAACCGGGGTTATGTCCAGTCGGTGGGTGGAGTCTGCGCGGTGGTCGGAGACCGCCTGTGGTTTTACCACATCGGATTT
>CAMAPG010000044.1 GCA_945859965.1 Opitutus sp. GAS368
CCCGGAACTCGTGAAAGCCTGGAAGGCAATCAATGCCGCCCCGGAACCCGTCAAGGCGAAGGCGCTCGCGGCCCTGCAGGATCTCTCGATGGTCGGCTATGATCGGGCCAAGGGTGACATCAAGCGCGCTCTCGGTTCGAAGAATAAGGTGGATGAGATCCGCCTCGCCAATGAACTGGGCGCGGAATTCCGCCGCAATTACGCCCGGGCGCTCGAGTTGGCCGGACAGTGAGACGATGACGACTACTGGCGGGTGCGCTTATAGACGCCAGGTGTCAGTCGCGCCATGTGTCGGTCGGGATTCGCGATCGGCGTAAAACCGAACTGGGCGTAGAGGGGATGGGCGTCCTGCGTGATCAGGCTGAAACGTCGCAGGCCCTGGAGGCGGGGATGCTCCGTGACGAATCGCATCAGGGCCTTGGCGAGACCTTGCTGGCGATGGGATTCGAGGACGTAGACGTCGCACAAATAGGCATAGGTGGCGTAATCCGAAATGATGCGGGCGAGTCCGACTTGGCTGCCCGTCGCCATGTAGGCGCCGACACAGAGCGAATTTTCGACGGATCGGGCCACCGTCTCGCGGGGAATGCCTTCCGCCCAATAACTCCGGTGAAGGTAGGCATGGACCGCGTCCACCTCTAGCCGGCGCGGGTCATCTGAAATCAAATAGTCACCGTGTTGCTGCTCGAGCGCCATGATGACTTCCGGGATCGGGAATCGTGCCGGCTATAGTTTCGCGATGGCCGCCGCAAACGCCGGTTTGTCGGAGGCCTTGAAGAACGACGTTCCGGCGACAAATGTATCGCCTCCCGCCGCGCGACATTGGGGGGCGTTGGCCAGGTCGATGCCGCCGTCCACTTCGATCCGGAAATTCAAGCCACGCGTTTGCCGCCAGGCGTCGATCTGGGCCAGCTTCGGCATGACCTCGGCCCGGAAACTTTGTCCGCCAAAGCCGGGCTGCACCGTCATCACCAGAACGAGATCCACCAGGGGGAGCAGCGCTTCGATCGTACTGGCCGGAGTGCCGGGATTGAGAGCGATGCCTTTCTTGCAATCCAGGGCGCCGATTCGCCGAAGGGTCTCCGCGTGGTCATAGGCGGGTTCGATGTGGATGGTGATCTGATTGGCTCCCGCCTTGGCAAAGGCGTCGATATAGCGCTGGGGCTCGGAAAGCATCAGGTGCGTGTCGAAAAACAAGGTCGACCCCGCGCGACGAAGGGCGGCCAGCGTTTCGGGGCCGAATGACAGATTGGGGACGAAATGCCCGTCCATGATGTCCAGGTGCAACCAAGCCAGGCCGAGCTGTGCCACGTTGCCAGCGCTATCGGCGAGATGAGCGTGATCGCCTGCGAGCAGGGAAGGGGCGAGGATCGGAGGATGGGGCATGTGCCGGGCAGCGTGAAGGATTACAGGTAATGCGTGCCGGAGATACGCGTTCCGGACAATCCGAATAACCGACAACGCTTAACTCCGCCCCAGGTCACCACACATCCAGCACAGTGTGCGCCACCTGACGTCCGAGCGTTTCGGCCAGCAGGGGAAGCGTCTGGTACTCAGCCTGGAGCTGGCCACCGTCGGTATAAGCATCGCGGACAGTTTTCACCGGGCGTTTCTCGAAAAGAATTTTTCCCGTACGGTTGTCCTTGAGCGTAACCGCGGCGCCCAGCGTTAGGGCGAAGGCGCGGGCGAGTCCGGTATCGCCGGGCCTGACCGTGGCGACTTCGCGGTGATAATCCACCAGCGTGACGCTCACGGTGGCATCGGCCTCGGCAGCTGAATTCACCAAGGTTACGCGACCGTTGCGGAGAAATTCTTCGCGAAGAGCGCTGCTGACCACGGCATGTGCCTGGGGTAATACCGTCTTGTTGGCGATGGGCTCAACATAGAGCGTCTGAAACGTGAGCTTTCCATCCGTGCCCAAGCCATAGTGGGCACAGCCGCCCAACAGCCAGAGCAGCGCCAAACCGCAAAAGAGGGTCGTCGTGCGTTTCATGCCTTGGTGGGAGGGAGACGAACGAGGGTCGGCGAAAGGGGATCGGCGACGCGTCCCGCGGACTAGAACAACCAGAACCGCTTTTTCTTGGGCTCGGTCGATGGCGCATTCGCCGGGGCAGGTTTGCCGGTCGCCTTGGCTTCGACGGCCACCAGTTTTTTACGGGCCAGCACGGCAATCTCAGAATCAGGATAAACGGTGATCGCCTCGTTATAGAGCACCTTGGCGGCGGTGTAATTATCCCGCTTGTAGAAATAAAAGTCGCCCATCCGCACCTTGCTTGAGGCGAGCATGGTTTTCATGTCGGATGCTCCCTTGGCGGCGGCGCTGACATTCGGGTCGTTGGGAAAAAGGATCATGAAGTCCTCGTAGTACGAGGTGGCATCGCGGGACGAAGCCTGGTCGTACTCCGGGCCCTCGACGAGCGACGCATGGGTCTGGGCCAGCTTCAGGTAGGCGTCGGGAAGGAGCAGATGCTGCGGATAGTTGTTGATCAGTCGGTCGAGCGCATCGATGGCCTCCTCATGATTGCCCAGCCGCTGGTGGCCGCGGGTAATGTTCATCAGCGCCAATGGCGCGTAGTCGCTGTAAGGGGCGTTGTTGAGGACGACCTCAAAATTCTGGACCGCCTTTTCGCGATTGGTGAAGCTCGGGATCAATCCCCAGAAAATCCGGTTGCGGGCGCCATCGAGCAGTGCGCTGGTGATCCGGTACTGCTCGCCGATGATTTCGTTGAAGCGCTTGGTGTTCGGGTACTGGCGGATGACTTCCTGGAAATCCTCGAAGGCCTTGTTGTACTGCTTTCGGGCGAGTCGGGCGCGCGCCGCACGGTAGAGGGCCTCCGGGGCGTAGATCGAATTGATGTATTTCTTGGCGATTTTCTCGTAGGTGCTCGCGGCGGAGGCATAGTTCTCCTTTTCCTCGGCGGCCCGGGCCTTGTTCATCAGGTCGAGGGCGTTGCGACCCTCCGTGCCGGTAAGGCCGGACAGCACGCCGCCATCGACCCGCCAGCCCGTCTGGGCGTTCCAGACCAGGTCCGCGCGGGCACTGCCGGTCAAAAAGTAAAGACCGAGAGCCAGAAGGTAGGAGAAGCGGAGCACGCGCACAAGCGGTTTTGACATAACAATAAGGGTTACCAGCGAATCAGGGCGCTTCCGTAGGTCAAGCCCGCCCCAAATGCGACCATGAGAGTGAGATCCCCGCGCTTGATCCGGCCGGCGCGGCGCGCCTCATCGAGCGCAATGGGCACGGAAGCGGCGGAAGTGTTGCCGTAGCGATCGAGGTTAATGAAAAAACGATCCATGGGCAGCTTCAGGTATTGGGAGATGGCTTCGATGATCCGGAGGTTGGCTTGATGGGGAATCACGCAGTCGATGTGATCAGCCGTGAGTCCTTCTTGTTCCAATATATCCCGGGCGGCTTCCTCCATGGCGCGCACGGCAAACTTGAACACTTCCTTGCCCTTCATTTTGACGCAGTGATCGCCGGCGGCGATCGAGGCCGGGGTCGCGGGCTGGTCGCTGCCGCCCGCCGGAATATAGAGCAAATCGACGCTCTCCCCATAGGCGCCCAGCTTGGTGGCCAGCAATCCGATGTTCGGGGTCTCGGATCCGCCGATGACCGTGGCCCCGGCGCCGTCCCCAAAGAGAATGCAGGTGGAGCGATCCTTCCAGTCGAGGATGGCGGAGAATTTTTCCGCCCCGATGACCAACGCGTGCTTGTACCGGCCGGAACTGATCATGGCGCAGGCCGTATCGAGTGCGTAAATGAAGCCGGAGCACGCGGCATTGAGATCAAAGCACGCGGCGTGGTGGGGAATGGCCAGCTTGCGTTGGACGATGCAAGCGCAAGCCGGCATCACCAGATCCGGCGTCACGGTGGCAACAATGAGCAAATCGATATCCGCGGCGGCAAGGCCGGCATCCTCCAGTGCCTTCGCCCCGGCCTTTGCGGCCATGTCCGAGGTCGACTCATCCGCGGCGGCCATCCGGCGTTCGCGAATGCCGGTGCGGCTCACAATCCACTCCTCCGAGGTATCAACCTGCTTGGCGAGATCGGCGTTGGTCAGGACACGACTGGGGGCGTAGGAGCCGGTGCCGAGAATGACGGTGGAAACAGGACGCATGAGAAGCGGGGAAAAGAAAAGTGGCCAGGTCCGCTTCAGGAGGCGACCACTGGCTGGCGCAGCATTTCGTTCGCCCGAGCCACGTCGGCTTCGATGCGATGATTCATGTCGTTTTTGATGATTTCGCTGGCGGCTCCAATGGCGCTCTTGATCGCCTGGCGGTTGCTGGAACCGTGGGCCTTCAGAATATTGCCGCGCAAACCGAGGAGGGGTGCTCCGCCATACCGCTCGGGGTTGATCCGCCGTTTCAGCGCGGCAAAGGCGCCGTGCGAGAGCACCGCCCCCGCCATTCGCACCGGGTTGCTGCGCAATTCCTTCTTCAGGCTGTCGCTGAAAAATTTCGAGAGTGACTCCCAGCTCTTCAGCAGAATGTTGCCGACGAAACCGTCGCACACCACCACGTCCACGTGGTTTTCGAAGACATGAAAGCCTTCGACGGGCCCGACATAGTTGATCACGTTGCCGACCCGCTTGAGTAAATCGTGGGTTTCGGCGACCAGGATGTTGCCCTTGCCCTCTTCGGTACCGATCGTCATCAGGCCGACCCGCGGCGCATCCACGCCCAGGACGATACGGCAATAATTACTTCCGAGGATGGCGTTGTGGACCAAGTGATCGGCCTTGGCTTCGGGATTGGCGCCCGCATCGATGAGGATGAAATGGCCGCCTTCACGCGGAATAACCGCCGCGAGCGCGGGACGGTCCACGCCCTCCATGGTCCGCAGCCGCAGGGTGCCGGCGGCCATCAAGGCCCCGGTGTTGCCGCAACTGACGACGACCCCGGCATCGCCGGACTTGATCAACTCAATGGCGCGGACCATCGACGAATCTTTTTTCCGTTTTAACGCCATCAACGGTTTGTCGTCCATCGTGACGACTTCGGAGGCGTGAAAAATTGCCAGCCGCTCATGGCCGTCGAGACCGGCCGGCTTCAGCAGCGGACGAAGGGTCGCCTCGTCGCCGACGAGCGTGATCGGGTTCAGCTCCGGGAACTCGGCAAACGCGAGTTTCACGGCAGCGACGACTTCGGCAGGACCGAGGTCGCCACCCATGGCATCAACGGCGATGCGTCCAGTTGCGCCCGAAGGGGTGACCATCGCGGAGATGGCGGAAGGTGAAGCTTAGACCTCGACGTTGAGGACTTGGCGGCCGCGATACATGCCGTTCTTGGGATTCACGCGATGCGGGCGGAAAAGGCCGCCATCGGTTGGATCCTTGGCGAATTCAGGCGCCTTGAAAGCGTTGGCAGCACGACGGTTGGCACTGCGGCGTTTGGACTGTTTGCGTTTCGGATTGGCCATGGGAGGAAGTGTTTGAGCGAGTGTAAGGTGCGGGCGTAAAAGGCGCCTGCGGGTGGATGAAAGGCGACGGAGTTAAGGCCCACGATTTGGCGCGTCAAGCGCCATATCGGTGAAAGGCCCTAGACGAAGAGCCAGACGGCCAGGGCGGCGGCAGTAATCAGCCGGTAAATCGCAAACACCGTCAGGCCATGCCGGGTGATAAAACCGACCAGAAACCGCACCGCCACCGCGGCGGAAACCGCGGCCACAATGCAGCCCAGAAGCACATTGGACCAGCCGAAGACCGCGATCATGGCTCCGCCGCTGCTATAGCTCTTGAGGATGGTGGCCGCACTCAGGGTCACAAAGCCGAGCAAAAAGCTGAATTCCGCCGCCCGGCGGGCCTCCAAACCGGCAAAATAGCCGCCCACGATCACGGTCATGGAACGGCTCATCCCCGGCCAAAGGGCCAGACATTGTAAAAGCCCGATGTTGGCGGACGAGCGGGCCGAAAGATCGATCAATTCGCGTACTTGGCGACCGCGGCAGGCGGCACGGCGGCGCCAGTATTCGGCATACAACATCAGGCCGGCTCCAGCCACTTGGGCGGCAATGACGGTGCCGATGGAAAATAAATGCTGGTCGATCCAGTGATGGGCCAGCAACCCGATCAGCGCGGCGGGAATAAACGCGATGACCAAATTGACCAGTAACCGGCGCCCGGCGGCATCCCGCCCGAGCAATCCCAGGAACATGGCGACAAACTGGCGCCAGTAGAGCAAGGCTACCGCCGCTATCGCGCCGAACTGGATGACCACCGTATAGGTATCGGCTGCCAGTTTGAGGGTGAGAGGCTCTCCTGCGGGGTTTTTCCGGGAGGGTCTTTTATACCAGAGCGGCTGGCCGTCTGCGCCGTGAAGCGGCTCCTGCGATTCGAGCTTCAGCGCATGGGTGGTGATGATCAGGTGTCCGGTTGAGGAAATGGGCAGGAATTCGGTGATTCCCTCGATCAGGCCGAGGATGACGGCGTCTTTCACGCTCAACTCCGCCGCAGGCTTGGTTTGAGCCGAAGGCAGACTTTGGACCTTGCCCTGGGCGAAAACCATCGCGGGAAGGAGCAGAAAAAGGAGGAGCTTTCGCACGCGGAGGTGGTTTCAGCTTTCGCCAGACCGTGCAAATTTATTTGCGGCGTAGCGGTTGGCGCCAACGCTGGCCGCTTCATGTCCGATCTCGTCGTTCTCACTGAGCATCTCCGCGCGCAACGCGACCTCCCTCCGGCGGACGCCGCCGTGGCGGCCGGCGCCCTGGCGGATCCCGCCGTGGCGAACGAGCTCAAGGCGGCTTTTCTCACCGCACTGGCCGACAAAGGCGAGACCTCGGCCGAGGTCGCCGCATTGGCCCAGGCATTTCGAGGCATGGCGATCAATCCCGGAGTCGAGGCGTGGGCGCCCAAGGCGATCGATATTGTCGGAACCGGAGGCGACCATGCCGGTGGTTTCAATATTTCCAGCCTCGTGGTCCTGACCCTGGCCAGCCTGGGGGTTCCGGTGATGAAACACGGCAACCGGGGAATCACGTCCCTGACCGGCAGCGCCGATTTGCTCGGCGCGCTGGGTGTCGACCTGCAGGCCCCGCCGGAGAAAGTGCGCCGGGCGCTCGACGAGCTGGGTTACGTTTTCTTTTTCGCGCCGGCTTATCATCCCGCGTTCAAACACATCGCGCCCGTGCGCAAGGCGCTTGCCGCCCAGGGCCGTCGGAGCGTGTTCAATATTCTCGGTCCGATGATCAATCCTGGGCGACCCGCGCATGTGCTGTTGGGCGTCTTTGCGGAGGCCTGGGTGCCGACGCTGGCCGGCGCGTTTGAGGCGTTGGGTCAGCATACCGGTTTGGCGGCGCACGGCATTCTGGGGCCTGGGCGCGGCATCGACGAACTCACGACAGCCACGGTCAACCGCGTGCGCGGCTTCGGGCGTCTGGCGGCGCTGGACGGAACCTGGCGCGTGGAAGAGTTCGGATTGCCCGCCGCCCCTTTTGACGAACTCAAGGGCGGGGATCTCACAGTGAACCTGGGGATCGTCGACGCGATTCTAGCCGGACGGGCGCCGAAGGGATTGACCGACACGATCGTGCTCAACACCGCCGTGGCACTCTGGATCTGCGGCCGCACGGCCGACATTAAAGGAGGCCTGGCGCAAAGCCGGGACGCTCTTTTTGGTGGCGCGGTGAAAGCGAAGATTGCCGCGACCCGGGAGTTCTACCGCTCATGAAACGCCAGTATTTCGGCACGGACGGAGTGCGCGGCCTCTATGGCGGCCTCGTGATCAATGAAGAATTCGCGGCCCGACTCGGCTTTGCCGCGGCGACCTGGCTCAAGAAAAAGGGCCGGGTTTTTATTGGGCGCGACACGCGCTTTTCCGGTGAGACACTGGAGGCCGCAGTGGCCGCCGGTCTCAAGGCCGGAGGAGGCGAACCGGTCGCACTGGGCGTGGTGCCCACTCCGGCCGTGGCGCGCATTGTCCGGAGCCGGGCGGCGGTGTTGGGAGTGGTGATTACCGCCTCGCACAATCCGGCGGCGGACAATGGCATCAAATTTTTTGGCGCGAACGGAATCAAGCTGACCGATGCGGAGGAGGCGGAGATCGAAAAAATACTGCCGCCCCCGTTGGGCAACCTGAACGAGTTTACCCGCCAATGGCCGAACCAGGAAGGCCAGTCCCTCAGCGGTGCCGCCGAGGATTACATTGCCGGAGCGAGCCGGGTGCTCGCGCCGGGTTCGCTCGGCGGCTGGCGCATTGTCCTCGATACCGCCAACGGCTCGACTTTTGCGACCAGCCCGGCGGCCTTGCGCAATCTTGGCGCGGAGGTCATCGGCATTGGCAATCATCCCGATGGCCGCAACATCAACGACGCGGTTGGCAGCGAGCACCCAGACACGCTGGCGGCGCTGGTGCGCGCCCGCCGCGCGGGAATCGGCATCGCGCATGACGGCGACGGCGACCGCTGCGTCCTGTGCGACGAGCAAGGCTCGGTCCTCGATGGCGATGAGATCCTCACGATCCTCGCAACGCATGCCCTGACGCGCGGCACGCTGGCGAAAAAAACCCTCGTGATCACGGTCCAAAGCAACCTCGGCGTGGATGCGGCGCTGCAGGCGGCGGGTGGCCGCGTTTGCCGGACTCCGGTGGGAGACCGCTATGTGATCGAGCGGATGTTCGCCGAAGGTGCAGTCTTGGGGGGCGAATCCTCCGGCCATATTATTTGCTCCGAGGTTTCGCCGACCGGCGATGGTTTGGTCGCGGCGCTGAAGGTTCTGGAAGTGATGCTGGCGACCGGACGTCCCTTGTCTGAACTGCGCCGGGTATTGCGAAAATTTCCGCAGCGTACCGGCGCGCTGAAAGTCCGGGTGCCCAAGCCACTCGAAAGCCTCGCGACCCTCAACCGGGTGATCGCACTTCTGACCAACGAACTTGGGGATCAAGGTCGCGTCCTGGTGCGGTTCTCCGGGACCGAGGCCAAATTGCGGCTGCTGGTCGAAGGGCCGACCGACGCCATCGTGGCTTCGGGCCTTGCCCGCCTGGAAGCGGCGGCTCGGCTGGATCTAGACGTGCTTTGACCGCGATTGGCCATTTTGTAGGTCACCTCGTTGAGGTGGCAGCCTGCCCACCGTAGCTCTTTGAGCGAAAGCGGGCCAGGTCAACGACCTGGCTTACACCATAACCCAAGGCAAAAGGAGTCACGGCCTTTCCCGCTTCTAGCGTTGACGCAATTTGGCGCGGGGCCTTCGCTGCGCCCAATTTATGCCTGACGTTGCTGTTTCCGCGCTGACCTTCCGGCAACAGAAGCTCGTCGAGAACGCCCGGATCGCGTTCGAGTTGGGCAATCTGGATTACGTGCTGGATGTCTGCAACCAGGTGCTCAAAACGGAGGTGGGCTGCGTCGCGGTCCGCCGCCTGCAGCGGAAAGCGCGCCTGCTTCAATTCGAGGAAAAAAACCGGCTGTTGGCCAGGGAGCAGGGCGGATTGTCGTCCACGCCCTTTATCTTTTCGAGTGCGATAAAAAACCCGCCGGGCGCGATGGTGAGCGCGGAGAAAATCCTCGCGGTGGACCCCACGAGCACATCGGCCCTCAAACTCATGGCGGAAGCGGCCCTGGGCATGGACCTGCCCGAAACCGCCGCATTCGCCCTGGAAGCCGTGCAGGAATTGGATCCGGAAGACGGCGGAAATCTGCTGGCGCTCGGCGAGGCCTGGCTGAGGGCCGGGCGTCCCGAGGAGGCGTTGCATGCCGCCGACGCGCTGCTGAAGCTGAGTCCGCTGGATGTCGCGGGGCAGAATCTCATGCGCAAGGCAGCGATCGCGCGATCTGCCAAAGCCGCCGGAAAAAATGTGGAAGGCGTGTTTCTCGGCGCGCTGTCGCAGGATCGGCCTGACCGGGCCGGAGCTCAGGAGCCACCTTCGGCCGGGGTCCATTCGGAGCAGGCGACGCGGCAGTTGCTGGCGCAGGTCCTTGACCGGGTCGCGCAGGAGCCAAATCATCTGGAGCATTACCGCGCCATTGTGGCCGCCCACCGCCAACTGGGAGAGCTGCAGGAAGCGCTTTCCTGGGTGCGCAAAGCGCGCCAGGTCAGCGGGGGCTCCACCGACACCACGCTGGAAAAACAGGAGTCCGAATTGGAAGCGGCCCTGCTCGAGGTGAATGTGCGCATGGCGGAATCCGCGATGATGGCCGCGCCCGGCGATTCCGAGGCGCTGGCCCGGGTCAAGGCGGCAAAAAGCGAGCTCGCCTCGTTCCGGCTTTTCGAAGCGAAGCGTCACAGCGACCGCTTCCCCAACGATCTCGCGGCCCGGTATGCCCTGGGCCGGATTTACCTCGAAAGCGGGCAGTACGATGCGGCCATCATCCAGTTCCGGCAGACGCAACCGCAACCCGCAGTGCGGGTGGGTTCGCTGATCGGGCTGGGGCGTGCGTTCAAAGAGAAGAAAATGTACGACCTGGCCGTGGTGCAGTTCACGATCGCGAAAGTGGAACTCGGGCCGATGGACGACCAGAAGAAGGAGGTCATCTAAGCCCTGGGCGAATGTTACGAGCTGATGAACCGGCCGGCGCAGGCCGTCGCGGAATTCAAGGCGATCTACAGCGAGGACATCGTCTATCGCGATGTCGCGGCCAAGATCGACGCGTATTACTCGAGGCTGTGAGCCCCGGCGCTGAGGCTCAGACCCGGAAGATGGTCCCCAATTTCTTCCCCAGCAGCAGGCTCATGCCAATGATCGTGACGCCGAGAAAGACCATGGCCCACACACCGAGCGCGCTGGCGATGAACTTGCCGTCACCGAGCAGCTGGAAGAGCTCCATGATCGCCTTGGTGATCGGATAAAACGCCTGTTTTTGCGCGAGGATGAGGGAATCGCTGACCTCGAGCATGGCGAAGGAGAAGGCGAGCAAGCCGCCGGCGATGAGATTCGCGGCAATGAGCGGAAGGGTGATCTTGAAAACGGATTTGAGGGGAGGGCAGCCCAGATTCTGGGCGGCTTCCTCGAGGGTTTCGCTGGTCTGCTCGAAACCGGCGGCGGCGGAGCGCACGACATACGGCAGCCGTCGCACGGAGTAGGCGATAATCAGCAGGATCGTGGGATCCCGCACCGGATTGAGCAGGGCGAAAAATTTCCCTTCCTGCGACATCGCGAGATAGCCAAACGCGAGCACGATCCCAGGCACGGCGAGCGGCAGCATGGCGAGGAAGTCGAGCACGTGGCGGCCGGCGATTTTCGAGCGCACGACCACGTAGGCGATGGCCACGCCCAGGATGAGATCGACGATGGTCGAGATGCCGGCAAATTTCAGGCTGTTCGCGATGGCTGGCACGGTCAGGTCGTGACCCAGCGCGATCCGAAAATTATCCAGGGTGTAGTTCTGCGGCAAAACGGTCGCGTACCAATCCTTCGAGAAGGCGACGAAGATTACCCCCAGATGGGGCAGCACGGCGACAAACGTCACCGCGACGAAGAGCGCGGTGCAAATCCAGGCCTGCGTTCGGGACAGAGCCCGGGCGCCGCCCGAACTGGTCGCCTTCGCCATCATGGCGTGCCCGGCCCGGCCAAAGAGTCCCTTGCCGATCGCATACAGGGCCACGGAACTCACGAGCATGACCGCGACCAGCGCATAGGGGAAGGGATTGCCGCCGATGTCTTTTAATCCGTAGAAAATCTGCACGCTGGTCACCTGGGCGTAATCGAAGATCAGGGGCGTGCCGAGCTCGGTGAACGACCAGATGAACACGATCGTTCCGCCCGCGAAGAGACCGGGCCTGATCAACGGCAGCGTGATTTTCCAGAAACGGCGGAAGCCCGTACAGCCGAGGTTTTGCGCCGCTTCCTCCATCGCCGGGTCGATATTCGCCAGCGCCGCGACGGCGTTCAGGTAGATGATCGGGTACAGCGAAAGCGCCTCCACGATGGCCACTCCCCAAAATTGGTTGGTGGCAAACCAATCGATGGTCGCATTCGGTGCGAGCAGATGGAGGTGGTGGAGGAGGGCGTTAAAGGCGCCGTACTGCCCAAAAATTTGCTTCAGGCCAATCGCACCCACAAACGGCGGCAAAACCATCGGGATCAGGATGAGCGAACCGAGCAGGCCTTTTCCGGGATAGAGAAAACGGTCGCTGACGAAGGCGAGGGGCAGCGCGATCAGCAGCGCGAGGCTGGTGGTCGCACAGGCGATCAGCAGCGAGTTCCGCAAGCCGCCCAGGTAGATCGGATCGCGCACCAATGCGGCCAGGTAGGCAAAGGTCACATGGCCGTCGGCATCGATAAAACCGCCCCGCAGGATTTGCAGGACCGGCCAGATGAAGAATGCGGCGAAAAACGCGGCGGTAAGTCCGAAAATGAGGCGCGCGAACGTCTGCGACATTGGGTGGAGAGTGATGGTCGCGGCAAAGTCCCGGCAAGGCTGTAATGCAGCCGCCGCCTGTTTCGGAAATCACCCGTTCACCATCAACTCCATCACCGCGGCCTCGCTGAAATCCGCGCGGTCAATTTCGCCGGCCTGGCGGCCGTAGCGCAGGACGAGGATGCGCCGGCACAGCGCGAGCAGCTCGGGCAGTTCCGAGGAGATGACGAGCAGGGCCTTGCCTTCGGCGGCCAGCTCATCGAGCAGCCGGTAGATCTCCGCTTTCGCCCCGACGTCGATTCCGCGCGTCGGTTCATCGACGATCAGGATGTCGCATTCGCGTGCCAGCCACTTGGCCAGGACGATCTTCTGCTGGTTCCCGCCGCTCAGGGTGGAAACGAGACACTCGAGCGAAGGCGATTTCACGCGGAGCCGGGACGCGTAGTGCTGCACCAGCGAGCGCTCCGCCTGGCGCTGCACCCAGCCGGCGCGGGTCAGTCGCGACAACGCCGCCATCGAGGTGTTGTGGCGGCAATCGAGTCCGAGCACGAGGCCCTGACGCTTGCGATCCTCCGGGACAAGTCCGATCCCAGCGGCGAGCGCCTCGTCGATGGAGCCGAGCGGGAGTTCGCGGTCGCGGACCCAAACCCGTCCGGTCGCCATGGGATCCAAACCGAGTATGGCTTGCGCGACCTCGCTGCGGCCGGCGCCGACCAGTCCGGCAAGTCCGATTATATCTCCGGCGCGCAGTGAAAAATTCACGTCTTTGAATCGTCCGGGCGACGAGAGATTTTCAACCCGCAAAACCTCGTCGCGAGGTTCTTGCGCAAGGTAACCGAGCACAGGGACGAGCAGGTCGCGGCCAATCATCTGCTGAATGATTTGCCCGGGCGTTGTGTCCGCAATCGACTGGGTCATCACCTGCCGGCCGTCGCGCAGCACGGTGATGGCGTCGCACAACGCGAACAATTCCTCCAGCCGGTGGGAAATATAGATCAGGGTAATGCCGCGCGTTTTCAGTTCCCGCACGAGGCGGAAAAGCTCCCGCGTTTCACCGCCCGAGAGTGAGCTCGTCGGTTCGTCCATGACGATCACTCGCGCGCCGGTGCCGACGGCCGCGGCGATTTGCACTAGCTGCTCCTGGCCGGTCGAAAGGGCGCTGACGGTCACACCGGGATCGATCGCCGCCCCGATTTCACCGAGCATCCGGCGGGCCTGCTTCCGCATGGCCGCGCGATCGACCCAGCCGAAACGGTTGCGCGGCAAATCGCCGAGGCAGAGATTTTCCGCGACTGTGAGATTGGGACAGAAGGCGAGTTCCTGGTGGACCATGGCGATCCCGGACTCGCGTGCGTCGCGTGGATTGGCCGGACGGATGACCCGGCCTTCGAGACGGATCTCACCTCCGTCGGGCTGGTAAACGCCGGCAAGAATCTTTCCCAACGTGCTTTTGCCCGCGCCATTTTCACCGATCAGGGCATGGCAGGTTCCCTGCTCGATGCCGAAGCTCACCGCGTCGAGCGCCCGGACGCCGGGGAAATCCTTGCTGATCTGGTGAAACTCGAGAATGGGCATGGGGGAATTGCGTCGCAAAGCCCGGAGCGACTATTTCCGCAGCCACTTGGTCCAGTTTTTGCCGAACTCGTCCACGTTGGCTTTGGTCACGGGAATCAGCGCACTCACTTCCTTCACGGCGGGCGGGTCTTTTTTGAAAACGATCTTGTCGACCAGCAGTTCGACCGTCCGATGACCCCACTCGTAACACTGTTGCGCGAGCAAGACGGGAACATGGCCGCTGCGAATGTAGGCGAGCTGCGCGGGCAGGGCGTCGACCGAAACGCATTGCACCGTGCCCGGCTGCCACTTGAGCGCATTTTCGGTGAAGAGCGGCCAGCCTCCGATCATGCACCAGCCGGTGATGTCCGGATTGGCCTGCATGACCTGCTCTACCTTGGCCGCCGCATCCTGCGGGGTTTCCTTGTGATAATAGGCGTCGCGAATGGTCAGGCCCGGATATTTTTTGGCCGCGAGGCGGGCGCCCTGGACGCGCTTCTGGAGATTGGGGGCGTTGGGATTGCCCGCCAGAATGGCGACGACCCCTTTCCCACCCATGATCTTGGCGAGTTCATCCAGCGTCTGTTCGCCGCATTTGAGATCGTCGACGCCGTAGGTGACGAAGCGCCGGCTGGCCGGGGCATCGGAGTCGAAGGTCGCCACCGGGACGCCGTTTTTCACCGCGGTGTTGATGGCGTCGGTGAGCTTGTTCGCATCGGAACAGCTGACCGCGATGCCGTTGGCGCCCGCGAGGACGAGTTGCTCGATGGCCTCGGCCTGCTTTTGGGCGTCCTCCTCGTTGGGCGTGCGCCAGTCGATCTTGATCCGGAGGTTGTGGCGCTCACTAAGTTCGCGGGCGGCGTCCTCGGCTCCTACGCGCGCGGCCTGGAAGACGGGGTTGCTCTGGGATTTGGCGACGAGACCGATGGTAAGGCTGCGGGGTGTCTCGGCCCGGGAGACCCCGGGGAACAAGGCAGACAGCAGGAGGATCGTTAGCAGTTTTTTGGCATTCATCAGGGAAGGGGTGGGATGGTTTATTAGGCTGCCCGGGAGGGGCGGCGGCGGGCGAGCCAGCCGTTGAAATTGTCGAGCACCACGGCGGCGATCACCACGGAGCCGATGATGATCTGGCTGTAATTCTGATCGATCCCGAGGATCACGATGCCGCTGCTGATCAGCTGGATGATGAGGGCTCCCAGCACGGCGCCGAGGGCGGTGCCGCGGCCGCCCGTCAAGCTGGCGCCGCCGACCACCGCGGCGGCGATGACATTCAATTCGTAGCCCTGGCCGTCGCCGGACGTGGCCGCTCCATAGTAACCGATCGAAAGCAGGGCGGCGATTCCCGCGGTCAGGCCCGAGAGCAGGAAAACTCCGACTTTAACGCGCTCGACCCGGATGCCGCTGAAACGTGCGGCCACTTCGTTGCCGCCGACCGCATAGATCCTCCTCCCGGCCGCGAGGCGACCCAGGTGGATGCTGCCGGCGATGGTGACGAGAAGCATGACGGCGAGAGGAACGAGACTGAGCCCGGGGCCGATTTCGAACCGGACGAGATCCCGGAAAGCCGCGGGGAAACCGCCGATCGACTGTCCCTCCGTCAGAACAAAGGCAATTCCGCGAAGAATGGCCATGGCTCCCAGCGTCACGATGAAGGGATGCACGCGCAAAGACACGACCAGCCCGCCGTTAATCAAGCCGCAGAGAGCCGCCGTGCCCAGACAGGCGGCGGCCCCGAGACTCGCGCCGAGCCATGGCGTCACGTGGGCCTGGGCGCCCTCGGGACCGAATTGATGCAGCACCAAGGCTCCCACCACCGAGGCGAGGGCGTAGATGGCGCCCACCGAGAGATCGATGCCGCCGGCGATCACGACGATCGACATGCCCACTGCCATGATGGCGACGAAGCTCGTGTCCTTGGCGAGCTGGGCGAGATTCTGCGCGTTGAGAAACTTGTTCTTCTC
>CAMAPG010000045.1 GCA_945859965.1 Opitutus sp. GAS368
GCGGCACCTAACGCGGAGAGCTCGTTGTCGGAACCGGAGACAGCTGGGGTCGCGCCGCTGTTGGCCGGCCGGTGGTTACTCGCTTCGCGACCCAGCTGGGCTTGGGCGTCGATGAGCAAAGCCCCGTTGGTCACGACCCGTTCACCTTCCGTCAGGCCTGAAAGCACTTCGACGGAGGCGTCGCCACGGCGGCCGAGCGTGAGGAGGCGCGGCTCATAGGTCCGGCTGCCGGCATCGACGTACGCGACGGGTCCGGTGCCGGCGTCGAGGATGGCGGAACGCGGCGCCGAGAGCACGGCCGGGCTGGCCAGTTGCACGCGGCCCTCGGCGAGCACGCGATGGGGCAGGGTGTGGTGTTCGCCCCCCGCGTTGAAATGCGGATTGGGCAGGACGACGCGGACCTTGGTGGTCCGGGTCGTCTCGTTGAAATTGGGATCGATGAACGCGATCGGCGCGCGGATCGTTTCGCCCGGCACGGCGCGGGTGGTGATGTCGACGGTTTGGCCCACCCGCAGCCAGGGCAGGTCCTGTTCGTAGGCGTCGAAGAGGAACCACATGCTCGAGAAATCGGCGATTTCGAAGAGCCGGTCGGTGGTCTGCACGTACTGGCCTTCGTAGACCGACTTCGACACGACGGTGCCGGACATGGGCGCGCGCACGGTGATCGTGGCCGCGGGCTGGAGACTTTTTTCCAACTGTTGGATTTCCGGCTCGGTCAGGCCGAGTTCCAGCAAACGCTCCCGCGCCTCGGCGCGGTCGGCGGCGGTGTAAGCGGATTCGCCCGCTTTCACCCGCTGAACGAACACGCGCTGGGCGGTGAGCATGTCGGGACTGTAAATGGTGACCAGGGGAGCGCCGGCGGCGACCTGGGCGCCCACGCTGTTCACATGCAGTTGCTCGATCCGCCCGGGCACGCGGGCGGCGAGCACGCGATGCCGCGTGTCATCGTCGTCGATCTGGCCGGTGACGCGCAGGGTGCGCGTGAGGGCTTGCCGCACCACCGGGGTGGTTTCGACGCCGAGCACGGTGACCTGCGAGGAGCTGAGCGTGACCACGCCCTCGGGCGAAGCCGCCTTGGTGGCGTCGGCCGCCACCAGGTCCATACCGCAAATCGTGCATTTGCCGGGATGGTCCGACTTGATCCACGGGTGCATCGGGCACTGGTAAACAGTGGCCGCGGCGGCGGTTGAACCGGAAGCGAGGAGAGAAAGGAAAAGCAGGAAACGAAAAGTGTTCATGACGGAGAAAAACGGAGACGGAAAGGGACGGATCGGAACGCGCCCGCGCCGCAGCGCGGAGGCACAGCCCAGCAAGGAGGCCCGCGGCGACGCGCGGACACACTACGGCCGGGATGTCAGAGCAGGAAACTGCAGTGCACCTTGAACAAAGGCGCACTCGCAGCGCGCGTCGTGAAAACGGACGCGGGGAGCGAAACCGGCGCGACCGCCGGTCCGATCAGGGAAACCAAAAATGAAGAGGCCTGACGGCTTTGCGGCTGTCCAGCCCGGCGCACCTGCAGCCGAAGCGTGGTGGCGGAAGGAGCCGTGGCCACGACCGGAGCGGACGCGGGGAGCGGTGGAGCGCAGTCCGGCATTCCGCAGGAATGGGCCCGGTCGCAGCAATTGCAGGCGACCTCGGTCGAGCCCGGCAAGACCGTGGGCTGCACCTGCGCGAGCGCGGTGCCGACAACGGCGAGCAGAAGCCAGACCAGACGTTTCATGGGACAGGTGAACATACGCAGGGAGCTCGCTACGTCCAATCCAAAACCACGGTCTGGGGAAAACACGAAGGAGCGAAGTAGCGAAGGCCGAACCTTGGCTCCTTTGCTTCTTCGTGTTCCTCGGCTCGATTGGGATCAGATCACGGTGCGCAACTGCACGCTGTCGATGAGCCGGTCCTGCGAGATGATGTCGGTGACAACGATGAGCTTGTCGCCCACCGCGATGATGCCGGCGCGCTTCAGGTGGTTCACCGCGTTCTCGATGGTGTCATCGGGCTCGGCGGCGAAAGGCATGAGGAAGGGCTGCACCGCGCGGAGCAGACGGAGCTGGCGGAAAACCTCGGCAGAATGGGTGACCGCGAGGATCGGCGAATGCACGGGTCGCAGGGCGGCGAGCCCGCTGGCCATTAATCCCTTGAGCGTAAACGTGAGGCTCTGCGAACGGGGCAGCTCGTTGGCCAGCACCACGGCGGAATGAAGGACCTTCATTTTTTCCCGGTGAAGACGGCGGGCTCGCTGAGCTCAGGAGCCTCCTCGGATTCGATGCGCCGCGCGATGCGATCGAGCAGCTCCACGCATTCGAGCGGATATTTGCCCACGGTGGTTTCCCCCGAGAGCATGACGCAGTCGGCCTGCTCATAGACGGCATTGGCGACATCCGTGATCTCGGCCCGGGTGGGCACGGGTTGGACGATCATGCTTTCCAGCATGTGCGTGGCGATGATGACCGGCCGGCCGGTGGCAAGACAACCGCGGACGGCGCGGCCGCTGGATCACGGGCAATTCCTCGAACGGGCATTCGATACCGAGGTCCCCGCGGGCGACCATCACGGCATCCGAGGCGCGGATGATCCCGTCGAGATTGGTGATGCCGGATTGGTCCTCGATCTTGGCCACGATCTGCACCTTGGAATTTTTTCCCGCCAGATATTCGCGCAGGCGTTCCACGTCGGCGGCTTCGCGCACGAATGACAGCGCCAGAAAGTCGATGCCTTCCTCCAGTCCGACCTCGGCGTCGCCCCGGTCCTTCTCGGTGAAGGACGGGAGGTTCACCTTCACTCCGGGAAGATTGATGTGACGGCGCGAAGTGAGCTGCCCCGGGATCAACACGCGGCAGCGGATGCGCGAATCGTCCTTTTCGAGCACTTCGAGGCGGATCAGGCCGTTGTCCACCAGGACGGTGTCGCCGACCCGGATGTCCTTCACCAAGTCGCGGTAGTTCACATCGACGGAACGGATTTCCTCCGAACCCTCGCCGCTCTTGTCGGTGCCGGGCCGGACGGTGAAGTCGAAAATCTCCCCGGGCTTCAGTTCGATCGGGGCGGAGACATCGCCCGTCCGGACTTCGGGCCCCTTGATGTCCATCATAATGGCCACATCGCGTTCGATCCGGGCGGAAACCGCCCGGATGCGGCGGATCACGGTCCGGGTCCAGTCATGGGTCGCGTGCGCCATGTTGAGCCGCACGACGTCGGCTCCGGCCCGGAGCAGTTTCTCCAGCATGGCCTCGCTCTCGGTGGCGGGACCGAGGGTGAAAATGATCTTGGTGCGGCGAATCGAAGGCACAGGAACAGTGGACATACGAAGACGACGACAACCCGCGCGAACGTTGGCTCGCAAATAAAAGCGCGTTCGACCACGGATTTTTAACCACAAAGACACAAAGGGACGAAGTCGATCCGGCTGGCCGTTCGAAGACTGAGATGTGGGCGGAGTGCCCTCACCCCGCGATCCAACGCTCAACGTCGAACGCTGAACTTTTAACGCTCAAGGCCGGCCTTAACTGAGCGTTGGGCGGTGAATGTTGGGCGTTGAGCGTCCGTTTGTTTCTTCGCAGAGCGATCCTGCGGGGTGAGGGCACCCCGCCCACACCCCGATCCTTCGCCCCTTTGGGTCTTTGTGGTTAAATCCGCCTACTGAAAGTCGTAGAAGGGCGTGCCGCTGCCGGGGGCGACCACAGAGAACGGGCAATGCAGCGTGGCGAACGTGCGTTCCACGGCGGCGAGGCTGTTGCAGTCGCGGCTGAGGTGCGCGAAGAAAACTTTTTGCCAGCGAGGGCTCGCGATGGACGCGAGCAATTCGCGGGCGCTCTCGTTCGAGAGATGCCCATGCCGGCCGCCGATCCGCTGCTTGACCGACCACGGCCGCTTGACGTCGGCTTTCAGCATCTCGGAACAGTGGTTGGCCTCCACGACCAGCACATCGGCGTGCCGGATGTGTTCGCGGATATGCTGGGGCGCATGGCCCAGGTCGGTCAGCCAGGCGAGGCTGCGGCGCGGGGAAAAAAGATCGTCGACCTGGCCGGAATGAAACAGGAAGCCGACCGGATCCGCGGCATCGTGGGGCACGGCAAAACTCTCGATCTCGAGGTCGCGAAACCGGAAGCGGGAGCCGGTCTCAAAAATCTGCCAGTCGGGCCGGTGGTCGAGACCGGACTGGACCGCGCGCGATGTTGCGGCATTGGCGAACACCCGCACATGGGGGAATTTCTTCAACCCCTCGATGCCGGCGGCGTGATCGCCGTGCTCATGGGTCAGGAAAACGGCATCGATGCGCTCGAACGTCTCGCCGACGGTGGCGAGCAATTCGCGGAGGCGGCGGGTGGAAAAACCGGCGTCGACCAAGACGCGCGCACCCTCGGTCTGGAGCAGGGCGCAATTGCCCGCGCTGCCACTGCCGAGAATGCAAAATCGCATCGCCATTGCTGTCAGGTGATGCCGCTGCCGTTGCAGGCGACAATCAAAATATCAAGGCCACCACGCGTCGGATCGCATTTCGGTTTCGGGTGTAGGCCAGGTCGTTGACCTGGCCCGCCTTCGATGGGGAGGCCGCCACCTCAGCGAGGTGGACTACAACACCTGACTGCGAACCGGTTAGATCAACGGAGTCGGTTTGAAGATGCGCTGCTGGGGCTGCAGCACGCACCAGGCGGCGGCTCCGATCAGAAAGAGAATTCCCATCAGATAGATGGAAATATTCCAGTTGTTATACCACTTGAGACTGTAAGCGACGATCAGCGGGCTGAGCAGGCTGCCGATCTGTCCGGCGGTGTTCATTGTGGCGCCGACGACCGCCGAGTTTTCCTGCCCCAGGTCGATGCAGCTGCCCCAAGCGGCGGCGAGCGAGAACATGATCGAGGCGGTGGCCAGCGCGACGAGCGAGGCGGCGACGATGGGATGGTGGATCAGGGGCGTCGCGAGCATCGCGAACCCGGCGATGAGATAGGTCACGACACCCACGGCGCAGCGCCCGGTGCGCAGTCCGAATTTTTTGGTCAGCCAGTCGGTGGTGACCCCGCCGAAGAGATCGGCGAACACGCTCAGGATCAGCGGCAGGCCGGTGAAGAAAATCAGGCTTTTGGCCTCGAGCCCGTGCTGTTCGTGCAGATAGGTCGGCAGCCAGGTGATGCAGAAATAGAAGGCGAAGCTGTTGGGAAAATAGAGCACGCAGAGCGCGAGCATGCTCCGGTTCCCGAGGAGGCTCTTCCAGAAGGTCCAGCCGTTGGGATGGGCGACCGCGACCTCCCTTTCCGCCGTGATGTGGGCCAGTTCCGCGGCGTTGACCTCGGGATGGATCTCCGGGTCGTCGCGGAACCATTTATACCAGACTGCGGCCCAAATGAATCCGAGCAGGCCGAAGCAGACAAATATCATGCGCCACGACAGGAAGGAAAGCAGGGCGGCGACGATCAGCGGCGTAATTCCGCCGGCAAAATGGGCGCTGGCAAAAAAGACGCCCTGAGCCCGGCCGCGTTCCGAGCGCGGCATCCAACGCGAAAAAGTCCGGGCCATTCCCGGCCAGGCGCCCGCTTCGCCCGCCCCGAAAAGAAAACGCGCCACGAGCAGGGAGTAATAACCGATGGCTGCGCCCGACGCGATCGTGAACACGGACCACCACGCCACGATCCGGGTGAGGACGAGCCGGGTGCCGCTGCGGTCCGCCATCCACGCCGTGGGAATTTCGAAGGCGGCGTAGGCGAGCGCGAAGACGCTGAACACATAGCCCAGTTGCACCTTGGAAAGGGAAAATTCGGCCGAGATCGTCGGCGCCAGCGTGGCAATGCACGCCCGGTCCAGGTAGGTGATCATGCCGAGCGCGATGATCAACCCCGTTACCTTGAAGCGGACACGGGTCGGTTTGATGGGTGCGTGGGAAGCGGGGGGCAGGTCGGCGATCATGGGGGGGGATTTTCCGGGAAAGGTGACGTTGCGCGTGGACTGGCGCGGAAAACGGAACCGGACGCGGAGACAGGGGGTAACCGGACGATAAAGGGGGACTGACGGACGGGGTAGGGGGCGATGGTTGATTCCCGCCCGGCGCACTTCAATGGTTGATTTGGCGAAGGAGCGAGGCCGAAGGTGATGCCGGCCAGGCCGATTGAACCCCCGAACGCTTTCATGGCCCGCGCATTGACCACGGGGGAAAATTGGCTTTCCCTGATCCTCCATGCCCGCGAAATCCACCCGCCGCTCGTCTGCCGCACGCCGCCCACGCGTGTTGGCAGGCACGGTCTTCATCACCCGGCAGGTCCATTTTAATTCCGCGCACCGGCTGCACAATCCGACCAAGAGCCAGAAGTGGAATGAGCAGCAGTACGGCCTTTGCACCAACCCGCACTGGCACGGCCACAATTACGTGCTCGAAGTCACGCTGAAGGGCCGGCCCGATCCCGACACGGGGTACATCGTCGACCTGAGCGAGCTGAAGCGGATCCTGCATCGCGCCGTGGTCGACAAGTGCGATCACCGCAATCTCAACAGCGAAGTCGACTTTTTGCGCGGGGTGATCCCGTCCACGGAAAACCTCGTGATCGCTTTCTGGGGCCAGATCGAGCCCTTGATCAAGCAAGGTTCACTTTATCGCGTGCGGCTCTACGAAACGCCGCGCAATTTCGCCGATTATTTCGGACCCAACCCTCACGCCAGCTAAGCCCGACCCGCCCCTGCGGGTCGAGCCTACGGTTATCGTCACAACCGCCTGGCCGTTAAAACGCCAAAAACGATATGAAAAAGAAATCCATGTACCTGCACCGGACCGCCGGGGGAGCTGAACCGCGCATCAAGCGGTCCTACGACACGCGCTTCCGCGCCTCGGCGGCCTATCGCGCCTCCATTCCCGACATGATGGAAGCGGCCCACGACGCCATCCAAGGCGCGCATGTGCCGATCCAGCAGGTCGGAGTGTCGAATTTCAAGCTGCCGCTCCGGTTCCGCACGAAGAAGGGCAGGATCCTCACGCTCGAAACCAGCATCACCGGCACGGTCTCGCTCGAGGCGGAGCTCAAGGGGATCAACATGAGCCGGATTGTCCGCTCCTTCTACGAGCACAAGAACGACGTCATCACCGGCGAATGGATGGGCAAGATTCTCAAGGCCTATCTTCGCAACGTCGAAAGCAAGGACGCCCGCCTGAAGCTCAGTTTCTCGTATCCGATGCTGCAGCCCAGCCTGCGCAGCGGCTTGGAAGGATTTCAATTTTACCGGGTGGCGTTCGAAGGCGTGATGACGCGCGACGGACAGTACCGCCGCTTCATTCATTTCGATTTCGTCTATTCATCGGCCTGCCCATGCTCGGCGGAGCTGGCCGAGCACGCCCGCGACCAGCGCGGGGCCTACAGCGTGCCGCACTCGCAGCGCAGCAAGGCGCGGGTCACGTTGGAGGAAGTCGAAGGCAAAAAAATCTGGATCGAGGATGTGCAGGCGCTCTGCCTGCGCGCGCTGCGCACCGAGACACAGGTCATGGTGAAGCGCGAGGACGAGCAGGCGTTTGCCGAATTGAACGGCGCGCATCTCAAGTTCGTCGAGGACGCCGCCCGGCTGCTCTATCGCGAATTCGACGCGGACAAACGCATCCGGGATTTCCAGATCCTGTGCTCGCACCTCGAGTCGCTGCATTCGCACGACGCGGTCAGCGTGATCTGCAAAGGCGTGAAGGGCGGATTCAAGGCCGACTTCATGGACTTCGGGTCGCTGGTGTGCTGAACTTTTGGCGCACGGAACACACGAAATACACGGAACGTTTCGGATTTAAGGATCTATTTCCCGTGTATTCCGTGTGTTCCGTGGGCCCTTTCCGGTCATGAGTAAAAATAAACCCGTTGTCCTCATCACCGGCGCCTCGCAGGGGATCGGCGCGGCGATTGCCAATGTTTTTTCGGCGGAGATCCGTGGCGTGCGGCTGGCGCTGGTGGCGCGCAGCGAGAAAAATTTGCGTGCCGTTGCCCGGGCCGCGGAGCGATTGGGCGCGGAGGTGGAAATCTTCCCGGCAGATGTCAGCGATGAAAAATCGGTGGCGTCGCTGGCAAAGGCGGTGGCGAAACGATTCGGGGCTGTCGAGGTGCTCATCAACAATGCCGGCAGCTTTGCGGGCGCGCCCCTGACGAAAATGAGCGTCGCGGAGTTCGACCGGTTGCTGGCCGCCAACCTTCGCAGCGTTTTCCTGGTGTCCCGGGCCTTTCTGCCGGCGATGATCAAACGGCGTCGCGGCGATGTCTTTAACATGAGTTCGATTGCCGGGCTGGACGCCTATCCCGGCGGGGCGGGCTATAGCGCGGCGAAATTTGGCGTGACCGGTCTTTCCAAAGTGATGCGCGCCGAGCTGCGCGACAAAGGCGTGCGCGTCTGCTGTGTGTTTCCGGGGGCGACGGTTTCCCCGTCCTGGAAAGGCAGCGGGATTTCGCCCGCCCGCATGATGCCGGCGGAAGACGTCGCCCGGGCTTTTCTGGATGTCTACCGGCTTTCGCGGCGCACCGTGGTGGAAGAGATCGTGCTGCGCCCGCAGCTGGGAGACGTCTGACGCGGTTCCTTTGCCTGCTGGGCGCTTGCTGGCGGATCTGACTGAAATGTGTGCCGGGACAGATGGCGCCCTTACTTTGGATGGTTTCGGAGACGTTGAGATCAAGAAAGTTAAAGCAGACGGACGGGTCTCTCGCGTTTTGCATGATGCGGGAGCCGGCGTCATGCGAAATGTATGAGCGGCCAAATCGTTTTGCCAACGGCAGCAGGCTGGGGGCTTAGGATCAACGCGTTAACAATCGTGTGTCGGTTGGCACATGGCCGGCTTAAGCGGGTCATGCTCTCCACTTCACCATGACCATGAATCACTCCAACGCGTGCACTTTTTTTCTGACGGGAACCGCCATGGTGGTGTTGCCGGTAGTTGCTCCTTCGCTCTGCCCAAATAACGGCTTTGACGGAACGAGTGCCCGTGAATTGTGGCTGCAAGTCATGGGCCTGATCAATGCGTCGATCGGGACCGGTTATTTTTTGCGCACGGGATGGAAAAGTCTGGCCACGGCTTTGGAGGTGCGTCTGGCGCGCAGTGTTCCCCGCGCGGTCAAAGCGTATGCACTGCCGCGCAATACTGTTGGCTCGGTATCGAACCGTTAAGTATTGCGCACTGCGCTAGCGGCAAAATTTAGAGCAAGGCGCCTTGTTCGCCGCCCAGCGGCTTTAGGCCGATCGCGGTATAGCCCTTGGCTGTGAGGGTGCGTCCTTGCGGGGTACGCTGCAGGTAACCCTCCTGGATTAGGAAAGGCTCGTGCACTTCCTCGAGCGTTTCCGCTTCCTCGCCGACGGCGACGGCGATCGTGCTCATGCCGACGGGGCCGCCGCGATAATTTTCCGCCATCACGCGCAGCATGCGTTTGTCCATCTCATCGAGGCCGGCGGCGTCGATCTCGAGCAACTCCAGGGCCGCCGCGGCGACCGGGCGGGTGATCTTGCCCTGGGCGCGTTCCTGCGCGTAGTCGCGGACGAAATTGATCAGATTGTTCACGATGCGCGGCGTGCCGCGCGCGCGGGTGGCGATCTCCTTCGCGCCCCCGTCGTCGATCTCCACCTTCAGCAGCCCGCAGCTGCGGCGCACGATGCCCTCCAGCGTGGGATGGTCGTAGTAGTCGAGCCGGGTTTGCAGCGTGAAGCGCGAACGGAGCGGGGCGCTGAGCAGGCCGCTGCGCGTGGTGGCGCCGATCAGGGTGAACCGCGGGATCGAGAGGCGGACGCTGCGCGCGTTCGGCCCTTGGTCGATCATGATGTCGAGGCGGAAGTCCTCCATCGCGGAATAAAGGTATTCCTCCACCGTTTTTGGAATGCGGTGGATTTCGTCGATGAACAGGATGTCGCCCTCCTCGAGATTGGTGAGCAGGCCCGCGAGGTCGCCGGCTTTTTCCACCACTGGGCCCGAAGTGACGCGCACATTCTTGCCGAGTTCGTGGCCGAGAATGAAGGCGAGGGTGGTTTTGCCCAGGCCGGGAGGGCCGGAGAGAAGAATGTGATTGAGCGGATCGCCGCGCCGTTTCGCGGCGCCCACCATCACCTGCAGGCGTTCCACGGTCTTCAACTGCCCGGTGAAGTCCGCGAACGACAGCGGCCGCAGGGCTGCTTCCGCGGGGGTCACGGGCGCGGTCAGGGCGCTCGTGATGTAGCTCAGGCCTTTGTCTTTATTGGGGTCGGGGGACATGTGGATTATGCCGGACTGAGCGCGACGAAAAAGGTAGGGCGAATCCTCCCACCTCCGCCAAGACTACGGCGGGCAGGCCGGATGAGCCGTTCGTGGAACCGGCTCGTCGGGACGACTCGCCCTACCTGCTTGGAAATCGATTTCATTTCCAATCCAAGTCCGCGCCGAGGCTGCGGAGGTTTTCAACGAAATTGGGGTGCGCGCGTTTGATGATCTCGGCGTTGCGCACGACACTGCGGCCCGGGATGGCGGCCGCGACCATCGTCAGGGCCACGGCGGCGCGGATCACGTAAGGGGAATCCACGACCGCGGGGCGCAGCGGCTTGTTGCCGAAGACGATGATGCGGTGCGGATCGCTGACGACGACATGGGCGCCGAACTTGGCCAGTTCTGGCATCCAGGAAAAACCGTTTTCGTAGACCTTGTTCCAGAAATGGATGGTGCCTTCGGCTCGCACGCTGAGGGCGATCATGAGCGGCAGGAGGTCCACGGAGAAATATGGCCAGGGCGCGGCCTCAATTTTCGGCAGCAGATTGCTCGTGAAGGTCGGCGCGATGGTCAGGCGCTGATTGCGCCGGACGATGGCGGTGTCGCCCTCGTGCGTGACGACGACCCCCAGCTTTTGAAAGGCGCGTGTGATCAGGTCGAAGTGATGCGGCAGCGATTTTTCCACGCGGACCTCGCCGCCGGTGATGGCGCCGAGGGCGAGAAACGACACGACCTCGTGGTAATCGGTGTTGATCGTGATCGTGGTGCCGTGGAGTTTCGTCACGCCCGTGATCTGCAGCATGCTGGTGCCGATGCCCTCGATTTGCGCGCCCATCGCGACCAGCGCGGAGCACAGGTCCTGGACGTGGGGCTCGCTGGCGGCATTGATGAGAGTGGAAGTGCCGGCGGCCAGGGAGGCTGCCATGGCGAAATTTTCCGTGACCGTGACCGACATGTAATCGGTCCAGTGCCGTGCGCCGCGAAAACCGGCGGGCAAGGCGATGACGAGGGGATCGCCTTCCGTCACGGTGGCGCCGAGGGCCTGCAAAATCTCGAGATGCGGATCGATCTCGCGAATGCCGAGGGAGCAACCCTTGGCGTTTGAGCTGAGGCTGATTTTTTTCAACCGGTGCAATAGCGCCGGGAAAAGCAGCACGGTGGAACGCATGTCGTGCGGCAGCTCATCGTTGACCAAGGCCTGCTTGAACGGGGAATGATCCACGCGCATCACCCCGGTGCGGCGATCCCAGTCGATGTTCGAACCCTGCATCCGGAAAAATGCGACCAGCTTGTCGAGGTCGGTGATGTCGGGGACGTTTTTGAGCGTGACGGGCTCGCTGGTGAGCAGGGTGGCGCAGAAAATCGGGAGGACGGAATTTTTATTGCCGGACGGCGTGATGGTGCCGGAAAGCGGTTTGCCGCCGTTGACGATGAGATCGGCCATAAAGTGGGCGAGAGGCTGGAAAGGGAGGGGAGGAGATCCACCTTCGCCAAGGCTACGGTGGACGCGCTAAAAGCGCGAAAGGCGCCCGCCCTGCAAAGCAGAACGGACGCCTTTGAAATGCGCTCGTTGCGGAGCGCCTTGGCAAGTTTTAACGCAGGATTCGGCTCAGATGTTACCGCCACCCTGGGTGCCTTCCGGGCGCGGATCACTGCCGTGATCGCCTTGATCGCGGTTCCGGCCGCGTCCGCCGCGGCGACGGCGACGACGGAATCCGTCGCCTCCCTGCTGTTCCCCGCGGCCTTCGCCGCCCTGGGACTGGTAGCCTTCGGGGCGGGGCTGGCCGTCGCGGGGACCGCGATTGCCGCCTTGGAAACCGCCGCGGCCACGACCGCCACGGTGCCGGCGACGATGTTCGCCGTCATCGCGTCCACGTTCGGTGGCAGGATGACCGGAGCGGGAAACATCCGCAGGCACGGTAGAGCTTCCGCCAAAGAGGCTTTTCAGCCAGGCGAAGAAGCCGCCGGATTTCTTGACCGGAGCGACGGGGGTACGGGGCGGCAGAGGAGCCCGCTGCTCGAGCCGGGGATCCCGGCGCGGCTCGCGTTGTTCCAAGCGCGGCTCGCGGACGTCGCGCGGATCGCGCGGCTGTTCGCGGTTGTCCCGGCGTTCCGGACGGAACGCCGGACGCTCGTCACGGCGTGGCCGTTGCTCGGAAGCAGGTTCACGGGAAGGCTGAGCCGAGCTTTCCCAGCTTTGGGAGGCCCGTTTGGATTCTGCCGGAGGCAGGATGTTGAGCTCTGATTTCGCCGCCGCTTCGGAGGCTGCGGCCGGTTTTTCGGCAACGGAACCCGATGGGCTGAACGGGAAGAGATCGCCGGTGGAGGCAGGAGCGGCGGGTCTCGGCGTGGGAACGAATACAGCAGCGGTAGGGGCTGGAGCAGGTGCAACCGGCGCTACAGGAGCGACGACTACAGGGATGCTGACGGCTTCCGGGGCTGGGGGGACGACAGCAGGGGTCTCGCTGGCGAACGGGTTTTTGTATTCACGCACAGGCGTGAGGACTTCGATGGAGGTCGGCTTGTAGCCGCCGGTGCTGACAGGAGCGGCCGAAGCGGCCGCGGCTTGCGCAGTGCGCTTGCCACGAGCGAGACCTGAACCACGGGTTGAGCCGAACGTACCGGTCGGCGCGGAGGTGTCCGCCGACCCGGGGGTCGCGGACGAGACCGGCGCCGAGTGGGGCTCGCTGGGAGCCGCGGCAGGCGTGCCGGACGTAACTGGATCTGACATGTTGTTGTGTTGTTTATGAATAGGCGCTCACCGCAAGGCGGGAGCGGCCCGATTGTGTTGAGCCCAGTGGAACGCGCGGAGCGCACTCGACACGGGCAGGAAGGGTCCACTGTCGCCGGGGCCTCCCTTGGGCGCAACTGCAAATTGCCTGCCCTTGCAGGGCAGCGTTATCGGTTAAGGGTTATGAGTTATTGGTAAGAGTCCGCGCTTTGCGCCCATGTTTGTGGCAGGGCACAACGTGCCGGACTTTTCCCATTACCCCATAACTCTTAACCGCTAACCGCAGGGCAGGTGCTTCGACCTGCCCTGCACCACTTACCACTTGCCAGTCTCCCACTGGCGGGGAAGCCTCCGGGGCATGGACAAACTCGAAGAAATTTTCCAGATGCAGGATGCCCTTAACCGCCGGATCGGCGTGGCCTTACCCCCTCCCACGGATGAGGAAAAGGCCAAATGGGTGCTCAATTACACTCGGGCGCTGCAGCAGGAAACGGCCGAGTTGATCGATTCCGTACCGTGGAAGTGGTGGGCGAAATACCAGAAATTTGACGAGCAGAATGCGAAGGTCGAAGTGGTCGATCTGTTTCACTTTCTGGTTTCGCTTGCGCAGACGCTCGGGATGACCGCGGACGATGTTTACCAGGCCTATCTCAAAAAGAACCAGGTCAACCACCAGCGGCAGGACAGCGGCTACGTCAAAAAAGACGAAGCCGATTCGAAGCATATTTAGTCAGGGCGGCGCAGCCGCCCTAGCGGTTAAGGGTAGAGGGTGATTAGTTAATGGTGAGTGTCCGCGCTGCGCGCTGGATTCCCATTAACTAAAAACACTCCACCAATAACCGAGGCGGATTGTACCCGCCTCAGCGACTGACGACAAACGCCGCCTGAACGTCGACCGCGGTCTTGCCGTTTTCGACGATGGAAGCGCGCAGCTTGAGCTTGGCTTTGCCGTAGCGGGAAAGGGCTTCCTTGAACTCGGCGATCGCGGCCTGCGCGGGACGTTCACAGATGGCGCGCAAATCCCCGATCACGGGACGGCGGTAAGCGGCGCGGCTTTCCTTGACCACAATGCGCCACTCCGTTTTTCCCGTGTCCTTTTCATTTTTCATCAACTCCCAGACCACGCCGTAACCGGCGAGGGTCGCGAGTGAAACGAGGCTGCCGCCGAACGCGGTGTTGAGCGAATTTTTGTTCTGCTCCTTGGGTGCGGTCAGCACCAGCGCGCGATCGTCGCTCACGGCCACGCCCACGCCCATGGCTTTCGCCAAGGGGATCATTTCGTGGAGAAAAAGCTCTAGAGCGGGGACCTTGACCGACTTCATTGGGGGCGGACGTTGGAGTAAAAAGGGCGGCTCGTAAAGCTATCGCGGAGAAGGAAAGGCTGTAATCGGCTGAATGGGCGGAAACTTCATGGCTTTTGTGCCAGGAGCTTGGCTGGGCGCGGCTCGGCGGGGATTTCAGGGCTAAGGGCTTGCGGCGGCTGGGAATTGCCTGTCCTTCATGGGATGGAAAACCTCATGGCCTGTCGTCCGGGATGCGGGGCGTGTTGCATCGCCCTGAGTATTTCCTCGCCGATCCCGGGCATGAGCGGAGGAAAACCGGCGGGTATTCCGTGCGTGCAGCTTTTGCCGGACTATCGCTGCGCCTTGTTTGGAAAGCCCGAGAGACCTGCAGTCTGCGTGAGCCTAAGGCCCATGGAAAGCATGTGCGGTGGGCATCGGGATGAGGCACTGGCGAACATCGGGGCGATGGAGCGGGCGACTTGTCCCTGACGTAAAAGGGACTCTGTAAAAATAGGCTGTCATTCTGAGCGCAGCGAAGAAGGTAGGGCGAATCCTCCGGATGAGCCGTTGGTGTGCCCGGCTCGTCGGGGACGACTCGCCCTACCTTCTTCGCTGCGCTCAGAATGACAAACCTCGGGGAAGCCGAGCTTGCGGCGGCTGATCGGGCCGCTTGAGTGGGCGGATGGCCAAACCGGACGAGCCCAAGGTGATTTTTTCCATGATCGGCGTCTCGAAGAAAATCGAGCGCAAGGAAATCCTCCGCGATATCTCGCTGTCGTTTTACTACGGTGCGAAGATCGGGGTGCTCGGGCTCAACGGCTCGGGCAAATCGTCGCTGCTGCGCATTCTCGCCGGGCGCGATACGGACATCGACGGCCGCGTGCATTTCGAGCCGGGCTATCCCATTGGATTTCTCGAACAGGAGCCGCAACTCACCCCCGGGGCCACCGTCCGGGCCTGTGTCGAGGAAGGCGTGCAACACCTGACCTCGCTCACCGCGGCCTACGACGCGACGTGGGATGAGATCAACGAGGCGCCGGATGATGCCGCGAAGGACCGGATCATGGCGAAGCAAGGGGAGCTGCAGGAAAAAATCGACGCGTTGGGCGCCTGGGACGTCGCGCCGCAAGTGGAGATGGCGATGGAGGCATTACGCTGTCCGCCGCCGGACCAGCCGGTGGACAAGCTTTCCGGCGGTGAACGACGGCGCGTGGCGCTTGCGCGGCTCTTGCTGCAGAAGCCCGCGATCCTGCTGCTGGATGAGCCCACCAATCATTTGGACGCCGAGAGCGTGCACTGGCTCGAGCAACACCTCGCGCGTTACGAAGGCACGGTCATCGCCGTGACCCATGACCGTTATTTCCTCGATAACGTGGCGCAATGGATTCTCGAGCTGGCCCACGGGCACGGCATTCCGTGGAAGGGCAATTATTCGTCCTGGCTCGAACAGAAGCAG
>CAMAPG010000046.1 GCA_945859965.1 Opitutus sp. GAS368
TGCGGGGGCGAAAAAACTTTTGCTTCAACCACAAGCTGATCGGCACTGCCGCCAGTTTGGCGAACGGCGAAATCCGGCGCCATTGCCCATAGACTTGGTCCACGAAGCGCAACGGCCGCGCCCCCTGGCAGACATCAAGCGCAACTTCCCACCGGCGCACCAGGATGCGTCGCTGGAGGGCGGTTTTGCACGCCTGCAGTTCAACCAATTCCGCCCGAGGATACACGCACGTCCTCCTTCAATTCGTTGAGGGTTCCGGAAAACGGCTTCGGCTGACGCTTCAGATGGTGGCGAAAGCCCAGGATGATCCCGACCACCGTCAAGGCATGGAAAAGGGTCAGGCCCAGCAATGCCTTCCCTCTGGCTTCCTCCGGGAATTGGTAAACCAGGGCGACGCTGCCGAAGGCAATCGTCAGCATGCCGAAAAAAATCGCGGAGCTGATCCAGATGAAAATCTGGATCAGCCGGAATTTCTCCTCGTGCAGCTCGAGCGAGAAGAGCTCGACCCGATCATGCAGGGTGGCGATCAGTCCGCTACCCAGCCCTTGCAATGAGGCGAAAAAACCGTGCGAAGACGGGGTCCGCGTTTCCATGGAAAGGAAACCGATTACTCGCGACGCCTGATCAAAGCGCCCAACAGGACGCCGACGCCCAAGGCGATGGCCAGGGACTCGTACGGATGGGAGCGGATCGCATCATCGGCCTGTCGGGCGCCGCTGACGAATTTCTTGCGGGCGGCACCGTAGACGTCCTCCATCTTGGCCCGGGCCTGCTCGAAACGGGCGCGCACGCCGCCCAGCGCCTCCTCCGCATTGTCCCCACCTTCACCGACCAGTTTTTCGGCCTCGGTCACCAGTTTGCGAAGATTTTCAAGGAGTAGCTCGGGCGCCTCCGTCGTGGATGTATCGTGACGATTTTTGATGGGAAGTACGTTTGAAGGTTAATTTATTTTTGCAGCTGAACAGGCAGGGCCCGGGCCGGAAAGGAAACGGGCGCATCATCTAACTTTGGCCGCAGACCTCCTAAGCCAGAATCAGTTCCTCGCGTCGGCGAGGGAATCGCTCATCCCGGCCTGACCAATCAGGAAGTATTCCCGGGCAACAGGAAAACAAACTCGGTGCCGCGGCCCGGCTCGCTGGTGCAGGTGATGCTTCCGCCATGCGCCACCACAATTTCCCGCGCAATGGCCAGACCGAGGCCCGCCCCCGGCTTCGTCTGGTTGGGCGCGCGGTAGAATCGCTCAAAGACATGAGGGAGGCTCTCGGCCGAAATCCCCGGGCCTTCGTCCCTCACCGCAAAGCGCACAAAGCCCAAGGGGGCAGGCGCCGCACTGAGAGTGATCGTCGTACCGGCCGGGGAATACTTCGACGCATTGGTCAGCAGATTGATGAACACGTGCCGGATCCGTTCATGATCGACACTCACCACGCCAGTGCGCAATTCCGGGTCGACGTTGACGACCAGCTGTTGCCGGGCCGCCTCGACCAACGACCGGACTTCATGGGCGATCGGCTCAAGCAAGGCCGTCACCGGCACGTCCCGTCTTTCCAGCGCGGAAGCCCCGCCTTCGAGCCGCGCCAGATCGAGCAGGCTGTCGAGGATTCGCAACAGCCGGTCAGCATCATCGCGGGCGCCTTCGAGCAATTCGCGCTGCTTGGAAACCAGCGGGCCGACGTTTTGCTCCAGGAGGAGATACACCGCCATGCGCAGGCTGGTCAGCGGCGTTTTCAACTCGTGGCTAACGGTGCCCACGAGGTTGGTCTTCACGTCGTCCAGCAACCGGAACTTCGTGACATCCTGCAGGATCACCGCCGCGCCCTTGAATTCCGTCAGCTTGTCGCCGATCGCCAAGATCCGCGGAAGATAGTGCCGGTCCTCCCGCGCCACCCGCAGGGTGACAATCCGGCCGTAATCGGTTGGAAGATAATGTTCACCGCTCGCAAAGACCTGCGCGAGCAAATCGGTGAGCACCGGCGGAAACCCCTCGGCAAAACCGGGGCTTTGCGCGAGTTGCTCGGCGGCCGGGTTGCGCACCTCGTGGGTTCCATCGCTGGCGATGACGAAAACCGGATCGGGCGCGGACGTCAGCGTCGCCTCCATGGTGCGTTGGGTCCGCAAAACCTTGGCCAAGGTGGCTTCGCGATAAGCGCGGAGATGAATAGCCATGGTGTTGAACGCCTTCGCGAGCTGCCCGAGTTCATCGCGGGAAGTGACGGGCACCTCCCGGTCGAGGTCCCCTTCGCCCAAGGCCACGGCCGAGGCGGTGATCGCGCGGATCGGCCGCAACAGCGAACCGGCCAGCCGCCAGGCCAGAAACAGGGAAAGCATGAAGGCGACAATCATGCCGCCCGTGATGATCCGGCTGGTGGTATCGGCCAGGCGGCGCGCGCGTTCCGCGGCGAGCTGGGCCGTGCGGTAATCGTTCTGGGCGAGGTCGTCGATCGCGTGCAGCGTGCGAAACAAGGCGGTCTCACTTTCCCGATACTTTCCCAGCGACGCCCCCGTATTGAGCAGCATTTCACTCTGCCGCACCAGCTGGCCGAAAGCCTCATCCAGCGCCGCCACCATGGGTGCGCGCACGGTGCCGGCCGAGGCGATCGACTGGTCCAGCAGAATTTTTTCGATGGCCCGGCGATGGGCCAGGAAACGTTCCCGCGCCCCCAGCGGATCCTTCAGCGCCTCGAACGAGACCGCCCCGTTCAACAGCCGGGCGGATTCGCGCAGCTGCTGATAGCCGATCAACGAGCCGTAATTCACGACCAGATCGTGCTGGATCGATCCCGCCAGCTGCCGGCTCACCAGAATCGAATACACGCCCGTGGCGATCAGCACCAGCAGCAGCGGCAGAAGTCCAAAATAGAGGCGGGCGCGAAGCATTAAAGTCCGGGGGTTCGACCCGGCCGCCATTCAAAGGGGTAAGTCATGACACGACAACGTCACAACAGCCCCAATTTCTGCCGTTTCCGGTAAAGCGTCGCCGGATCGATGCCCAGCGTCCGCGCCGCCTCGTCGAGATTGCGGGCACTGACCAGGATCCGACGGATGTGCTCGGCTTCGAGCGCATCGACCGTCACCCGGGCGCCGACCGCGATATCCGGATCAGCCGGCCCGTGAAACTGGTCCGGCAAATCGGCGAGTTCGATGATTTCGCCCGCCGCGAGAATGACCGCCCGTTCGATCACATTGCGCAATTCGCGGAGATTGCCCGGCCAGGGATAACCGGCGAACGCCGCCCAGACGGTCGCCGAAAAGCCCGTGATCCGTTTGCCGATCTGGCCGGCAAAAAAACGCAGGTAATCCTCGGCCAGCGGCCGCAAATCGCCGGGACGGTCCCGCAAGCCGGGCAATTCCACGCTGATGACGTTGAGCCGGTAAAACAGATCCTCGCGGAAACGGCCGGCCTTCACTTCCGCCGCGATATCGCGGTTGGTCGCGGCCACCAGCCGTACATTGGCCCGGCGCGGCCGCGATTCCCCCACCCGTTCATATTCGCGTTCCTGCAGGAGCCGGAGGAGCTTCGGCTGGATTTCGAGCGGCAGCTCGCCGATTTCGTCGAGGAAAAGGGTCCCGCGGTCGGCCGCCGCAACCTTGCCCAGGGTATCGGTGATCGCGCCGATAAACGAACCCTTCACGTGGCCGAACAATTCACTTTCGAACAATTCCTTCGACAGGCTCGGGCAACTGACCGTGACAAAGGCGGCCTCGCGCTGGGCGCTGCGATGGTGAATTTCGCGGGCCAGGACGCTTTTCCCCGTGCCGCTCGGCCCCAGGATCAGGATGGTCGCGGGGGTTTCCGCCGCCTTGAACGCGATTTCCAACGCCCGCTGGGCCAGCAATTCGGTCGAAGCCAGAGTGATGGCTGGCGCTTCATCCGCCAATTGCGACTCCAACTGCTGGAGCCGCGACTCCAATAAATGCGTCTTCGCGATCTTGCCGAGGACGGCGCGAATCTGGTCGGGGGTGAAGGGTTTGGGAATGAAATCAAACGCCCCGCGCCGCATGGCCTCGACCGCCGTGGCGATGTTGGCATACGCCGTGAACATCACGACCGCGAGTGAAGGCGAGGCCTCCAGGAGCTTGCCCAGGACTTCCAGTCCGTCCTCGGTGCCCAGCCGCAGATCCAGAAAACAAGCGTCGAAGGCCGCTTCCTCCACCGCTTTCAGGGCCCGGGCTCCGTTGGGCACCCCCACCACCTCATGTCCCATGGTTTCAACCGCAAGACCGGTGGTTTTTCGGATGCCAGGCTCATCATCGACCAGGAGAACACGCATGAGGGACAAATAAAGGGAACGGGGAGACAAAGCCAAGGCGGGGCCGCTTGCGCGACCCGCCAAGTCCAGCTTCAACGAACATCCCACTGGCAAATAAATGCCTGCGGGAATTGTGCTGCGATGGACTGGACGCCGGGCCAAAAGTTCCGCGCCTTGCCCTCCAGCCCGCCCGCCAGCAGGTTCGCCTGGTGGGCGATTTCTAGTGTCGAAACCCTCGGAAAAACCATCCAACCTCCCGCCCATCTCTTTTATGTCGATTCCTCCTCCCGCCGTTGGCGCTACCCCGGCCACTCCCGCTCCCACCTCGGCTTCCGCGGCCAAGGTTCAAGATCTCGAGATCAAGGACGCCCAGATTATTTTTGATGCGGTCTGGCAGGACCTGGAGGCGGATTTTGGCCGCGAGAATCTCCGGTTTCCCAAGGAAATCATCCTGCTGGGCGGCGCCCCCGGTGCCGGCAAAGGCACTCACACCGATTTCATCACCAAAGTGCGCGGTCTCACCTGCACTCCGGTTGTCATCAGCGTCCTGCTCGATTCCCCCGAGGCCAAACGGCTGAAAGACACCGGGAACATGGTCGGCGACCGCGAAGTGGTCAGTTTGCTCCTGCGCCGCCTGCTCCGGCCGGAATATCGCGATGGTGCCATTCTCGACGGTTTTCCGCGGACGAAGGTGCAGGTCGAATGCCTGAAACTCCTCGTCAACAAAATGTACCTGCTCCGGCGGGAATTTTACGAGACGCCCATGAGCATCCATTTTCGCCAGCCCACCGTCCATATCATGGTGCTGTTTGTGGATGAGAAAACGTCCATGGCCCGGCAGCTCAAGCGGGGCCGCGAGGTCAAGCTCCACAATGAGGAAGTCCGGCGCACCGGCGTGGGCGAGTTGTTCGAGGAGCGCGCCACCGATTACGATGAAGGCCTGGCCCAGCGGCGCTATCGGGTCTTCAAGGAGCAAACCTGGGACGCGCTCCGTTCGTTGAAGGAGACGTTCCACTATCATTTCATCAACGCCCAGGGCCCGGTCGACGAGGTGGAGCAAAACATCCTGCGGGAGTTGGAGTACCAGAGCACGCTCGAGCTGGATCCCCGCACGGTCGATCGCCTCCGTGGCATTCCCGTCGCCAGCGAGATCATTGTCCACGCCCGCCAGGAACTCGTAAAGCGGCTCGACAGCTATGAGCTCGAAACCGGCGCCTTGTTCGCGTGTGTCACCACGTTCATCGAGAAGAAAATCATTCCCATCGTGTTGCGCCACGCGATTTCCGGGGTCGCCCACATCAACACGGAGGACCCCGTGCTCGATAACCCTCTCGCGCTGGCCATGTTCATCGACATTTTTTCCGAACGCGGCTTCCACGCGGTGCTGGACATCCACAAGATCGAAGTGCCCGAGCGGGTCGAGGCGGCCACCGGCCTGATCAAATGCCGGGTGAAAAAAGTCTACCGCATCGTGATCCGGTTCCAAGGTTCGCAGATTCGGCGGGGATAATCGTTGCAGGCCAGGTTATTGACCCGGCGCCCTCCTTCGCCGGGCCTATGGAGGGCTACTCATACCGCAACGCCTCGATCGGATCGAGCGAGGCGGCTTTCCAGGCGGGATAGAGTCCGAAGACAATTCCCAGCCCGCCGCAAACCAGCAGGCCCGCCACCGCCCAGCCCCAGGGAAAGCTGACCGCGTTGTGCATGAACACCGCCACCGCATTTCCCGCGGCCATGCCGATCGTCACCCCCGCCACGCCTCCGATCAGCGAAAGCGCCACCGCTTCGATCAGGAACTGCAGCAGAATATTGATTTTTTTGGCGCCGATGCTTTTGCGGATGCCGATCTCCTTCGTGCGCTCGGTCACGCTGACCAGCATGATGTTCATCACCCCCACCCCCGCGGCGAGCAGGGCAATCGCGCTGATGACAAAGGCTCCCACTGCGACCACATCCGCGATCTTGTTGAAAGCTTCGATCAGCGAATCGTTGGTGAAAATCTCGAAATCGTTCAGGTCTTCCGGGGCCAGTCCGCGCACCAGCCGCATCATCCCGACCGCCTTGTCCTCCACCATCTGTAAATCGGCCTGGCTGAAAGCCTGCACATTGATGCCCATGGAACGCACCGAGCGCCCGTAAACCATCAGCCAGCGCGTGATCGGGGTGATGACAAAGCTGTCCTGGCTTCCGCCGAAGGAGGAGCCTTTGGGGGCAAACACCCCCACCACGGTGTAATTTCCCCCGTCAATCCGCACCAGGTTACCCAAGGCGCTTTCGGACGGGAACAGGGCCAGAGCAATGTCCGCGCCGAGCACGCACACCGTCCGGCTGAATGCGACATCGTCCGCGGTCAGATTCCGGCCGAGGACCACGTCGTGGCTGCGGGCCATCATGAAATTTTCGTCGGTGCCCCACAGGCTGACCGTGGGATTCGTCCGCCGGTCACGATAAACCGCCCGGGTGGCGGACCGGGAATTCTGCAGGCTGACCCTCGCGGAATCGCCCATCAGTTCCTTGAAGCGTTCCCCCATTGCATAGGTGATATCGCGCCGGTTGGCGAACCGCCGCCAATCGGCGAACTGGGCGCCGGGAAACTTGGAAATCTGCAGGCTGTTGGCCCCGAGCCGGCTGAGGCCCGTCTGGATGGAAGACTGCATGCCCGAAATAAAAGTCATCACCCCGATGACGGAGAAAATCCCCACCGCAATGCCCAGCACCGTGAGGCTGGAGCGCAGCTTGTTCGATTTCAGCGAGGCAAACGAAAGCGCAAGTGTTTCCGAGAAAAGCATGGGGAATGTTCAGGGCGCCACGTCCAGAGGAGTCATTGCAGAACAGTCATTCATAACGCAACGCGACGACCGGATCCAACTTGCTCGCCTGCCAGGCGGGCGCAAAGCCGCTGAAAACCCCGGTCAGCACCGAGACAATCAAGCCCGTCAGCACCAGGCTCATCGAAAACACCACCGGGAAGGAAGGAGCCATCACCGCGACCACCGCGGACGCCCCCCACGCCAGCAAAAGCCCGGTCGTCCCGCCGACCAGGCAGATGCTCACGGCCTCGATCAGGAACTGCAGCAGAATCGTGCGGCGGCGGGCGCCGAGTGCCTTGCGCGTGCCAATCTCCTTGGTGCGCTCCTTCACGCTGACGTAGGTGATGTTCATGATTCCGATCGCGCCGACAAAGAGCGCCAGGCCCGTGATGAAAAAACCGGCGATCGCGATGCCATTTTTGATCGGATCCAGCTGCTCCCGGATGATGAGCTGCTCGTTGATTTCAAAGTCATCCTTTTGCTCGGGCCGCAGGCCCCGCAGACTGCGCAGGATGCCGCGCAGTTCATCCCGCGCCTCGTCCATGCGGGTGGCATCGACCTGGACCCGCACCTCGCTATTGCCGTACACCGACATATAGCGGCGAAAGGCATTGAGCGGCATCACCATCATCGAGTCCCAGCTGAACATTCCCAGAAAACTGCCCTGGCGTGACACAACTCCGATGACGGTGAATTCCTGGTCGCGGATCCGGACGATCTTGCCGACCGGTGACTCATTGGGGAAAAGCGCGTCCGCGATATCGAAACCGATTACCACCAAATTGCGCCCCCCGCGGGCTTCCACTTCGCTGAAAAACCGGCCTTCCACCATTTCCGAGTGCAGGATGACGGGGAAATCGGAACTGGTACCGAGGGTGAAGATGCCGCTCACCCGGTATTCGCCGCGAACCACGGCAGTGCCGGCAGTGGCCGCGGGCACCGCCACTTTCAGCGGGCCTTCCGGATGCTCGACAATCCATTCGTTGATCCGCTGGGCATATTCGATCCGGATCGGCCGCCGGTTGCGATAAACCGACCAGTCGTCCATCTGCTTCCAGGGCCATTTCTGGATATACAGCAGATCGTCACCGAAACCCGCCAGGCTCCGTTCCACCCCGGTGTTGATGCCGAGGATGGCGGTCCCCATCAGCGTCACCGCGACGATGCCGATGATCACGCCCAGCGCGGTGAGAATCGAACGCAGCTTGTTGGCCCGGATCTGGGCAAACGCGATGCGGAAGGACTCGATCAATTCGTGAATGAAACGATTCATCGGCCGGGTTTTCCGTCCTGCTCAAAACCGGTGGACCCGAAATTCATCGGAGCTGCTCATCGCTCTCAATCACCCCGTCGCGCAAACGCACGATCCGCCGGGCGTGGCGGGCAATGTCTTCCTCGTGCGTGACCACGATGATGGTGTTGCCCTGGGCATAAAGCTGCTCGAAGAGCTCCATGATCTCCTCGCCCGTTTTCGAATCGAGATTTCCCGTCGGTTCGTCGGCCAGGATGATGGAAGGGTTGTTGACCAGGGCGCGGGCGATCGCGACGCGCTGGCGCTGACCGCCGGAAAGCTCGTTTGGCTTGTGGAACATCCGCTCGCTTAAGCCGACATTTTCCAGGGTCCGCCGGGCACTTTCGAGCCGCTCCGCCCGGCCTTTGCCGGCATAGATCAGGGGCAGCTCGACATTGTGCAGCGCATTGGAACGCGGCAGCAGGTTGAACGTCTGGAAAACAAACCCGATCTCCTTGTTGCGAATCTCCGCCAGCTCGTCGTCGAGCATGACCGAAACATCCTTGCCATTGAAAAAATAACGGCCGGCCGTCGGCGTATCGAGGCAGCCGAGCATGTTCATCAACGTCGATTTTCCGCTGCCCGACGGCCCCATGATCGCGAGGTACTCGTTGCGACGAATCCGCACGTCGATGCCCCGGAGGGCATGAATGGTCTCCTCGCCCATTTTATAGAGCTTGGTCACGCCTTCGATTTCGATGACCACCGCGCCCGGCGGCCGCACACTCCGCCCGGCCGTTGAAGCAAGAGGAGAGGTCATACGGCGGCGATAGCAGGGAAAAACGTGGTCACGGTAAATCCGGATTATTTCTTGAGGGCGGTCTTCTTGTCCACGGTCACCTGCATCCCGTCGCTCAGCGTGCGGGTGATGGCACTGAACGGGCCGCTCACCACGTCATCGCCGGCCTGCACCCCGGACTTGATTTCAATGTGGGCCGTGTCGGCCAGCCCGGTTTCCACCAGGACGATTTTCACGACATCGCCCTTTCGCAAAAAGACGACCCGCTGCAAATTCTCGCGATCCATGTTTTCGCGCTGTTTTTGCTCTTTGGCGTTCACCGCGACCGCCGCGCCCTGGCCCTTGGTTTCGGCGAGCTTTTTTTCCCGGTCGAGCGCCAGCTGCTCCACGGTCTTGTTTCCCTGCCGGGAACGCACCGTGACGCTCTGAATCGGCACCGCGACTACGTTTTCGACTTTCTTCGTCTCAATGTCCGCGGTGGCGCTCATGCCGGGGCGGAGCGGTGCATTCTTGTCGAGGACCCGCACCCTGACCTGGAAATTAGTCACTTCTTCCTGGGTATTCTGGCCGGTGGTCTTCGCCGCGGAGCCAATTTCCTTCACCACGGCATCGAATTTCCGACCCGGAAAAGCGTCGATCACCACCTTCGTCTTGTCGCCGACCTTTACGTTGATGATGTCGTTTTCGTTAATCTTGACCAGGACCTCCATGTTGGAGAGATCGGCCACCCGCATGACCTCCGCGCTGTTGTATTGCCCCGTGCTGGCCACACGCTCGCCGACTTCGCTGGTGCGCGAGGTGATCGTTCCGTCGATCGGGGAATAGATGACGGTCTTGGTCAATTGATCGCGGGCCTGGTTGAGCAAACCCTCCGCGCGGCGGATGTTGGCGACGGCGCTCTCATAATTGGCCTGGGCACTTTCAAAGGCCGCCTTGCCCGTCGTCAGGTCCGAATCGGAAATCAGCTGCTTGGCATGGAGATCGTGGCTGCGTTTGAAATCCTCCTCCGCCTTCAAAAGCCGGACTTTGCTGTCGAGCGCGGCGGCCCGGTTGGCCGCCAGATTCGCCTCCTGCTGCTCGACCTGAAACCGGTAATTGTCCGGTTTGATGCTCACGAGGAGATCGCCCTTCTTGACCAGGGCTCCCTCGCGGAAAGGCAATTCGATGATTTCCCCGGCAACCTCCGGGGCGATTTTCACCTCGACCTCGGGCTGGATCTTGCCCGTGGCCGAGACCAGCTGGGTGATGTTCTTGATGATCGCCTTCTCCGTGCTGATCACGGCCATCTTCGCAGTGGTCTTCTTCTTGTAATAGGCTGCTCCTCCCAGCCCGAGCAACAGCACGATGCCTCCGAGCAGATACCATTTGGCGCGCGATTTGCGCGGGATTTTCGCCGGCGCGGTCGCTGGAGCGGCAGGAGCTAAGGTCGATTGGGGCATGGTAAATGTGAAAGGTTGACACCTGTTAGATAAGCGGGGGCCCAACTCAACGGGTCCGTTCTCCCGCCAACTGCGCACTGGTGCAAAGTATTTTTGACCAATGGCCGACAAACCTTATGGCTGGCAGTTAACCGGGCCAAAAACGCCCCACGTTCACCTGGGGGTCGAATGGCACGCCTTCGGACAAGTGATTCCACCACTGGCGGGCCAGCCAGGGAGCCAATAAAACGCCTTTCGAACCCAGTCCGGCCAAAACCCCCAGATTGGAGTCATGCGGGGAACGACCCACCACGGGACACTTGTCCGGCAGGGTCAGGCGCAATCCGGTCTCATGCCTCCGGACGACAAATGGCCGCGGGAGCAGCGCCCTTGCACTGTGCTCCAACTGCGCACGCGCTGCGGGCGTGGGATCATCGTCCCGCACTTCCCGGGCATAAGTCGCGCCTACCTTAGCCTCCCCCGGGATCGTGGGCAGCACCCAGTGCCCGTGATTCAAAATCACGTCGGGCGCGAGATCCGTGGTTTCCACGGTCAGCAATTCCCCTTTGGCCATCGCCCACGGTACAAAGGCGAATGCGGGCTCGGCCGGCAGGGCCGCGCCAGTGCATACAATCACCAAGCCGTGGTCGCGACCCTGCGTCGCCGGATCCGCCCGGGTTTCGCCTAGGCGGCCGGTTTTTTGCCAATATGCGCGCGTCGCGCGCAGCAGCGCGGCCACATCGACATGCGCGGCGCCTTCGATCCAAAAACCGTCCTGATCAGCGTCCCCGCCATACGGCGCGAGTTCCCCCCGCGCCTGTTTTTCACCCCAAACCAGGCGCTCCGTTTCATTCGCAAAGTGGCGCCGCACGCGCATGTCCCGCCACACGGTGACCCCCAATTTCCGCTCAATGTCGCGGTACACCGCCCGCGCCAGCGGCAGAAGTTCGTCGATCCGCCAGCTTTTGACCAGGCGTTGTCCGGTGATGGGGTTGATGATCCCCGCCGCCACCCGCGAAGCCGCATGATCATGGCCCGCATCGACCATCCGGAAATCGGCGCCGTTGCGCTCAAGCTCCCACGCCAGCAACGTGCCCGCGAGCCCTTGGCCAACAATCAGCATGGGGAAAGGCTAACCGCAGTTTCAGGGTTGCTGCAAGGCCGGCCCTCGGGACGCCTCGCCTCAACTCCCAACCCGGAGGTCAGGCATTTTCCTCCGCCCACAAGGCGGCGCCGACAATCCCCGATTCGTTAAAAAACTCCGCCGGCACCAGTTTCGCGTTGGTCTTGAGATAGGGGAAAAACTTCCGGTGTTTGGCGCTCACGCCGCCACCGACAATGATGAGTTCCGGCCAGAGCAGCGTTTCGAGCACCCGGATGTATCTATCGAGCCGGCCGCTCCACTCTTTCCAGCCGAGATTCTTCTTTTCCCGCACCGCGGCCGACACGTATTTTTCGGCCGACCGGCCTTTGAAGGGCAGATGACCCAGCTCGGCCGGAAAAATCACCCCGCGGGAAAACAACGCCGAGCCCACTCCGGTGCCAAGCGTGAGCAAAAGCACCTTGCCCTCAAAATCACGCCCGGCCCCAAACTTCATTTCCGCCAGACCCGCCGCCGCGGCATCGTTGATCAAGGCCACCGGCCGGGCCACCGCCTTCGAGAAAAGCTTCCCACCGTCACAGTCAATAAACGCCTTGTGCAAATTGGCGGACGTCCGGATATGCGTGCCTTGAATCACCCCCGGGAAGCCAACCCCGATCGGACCTTTCCAGCTAAAGTCCGCGGCGATCTCCTTCACCGCTTTCGCCATTTGCCCCGGAGTCAGCGGTTCCGGTGTGGGAATGCGATGACGCTTTGCCAGCAGCCGGCCCGTGCGCGTGTCCACGGGCGCGCCTTTGATCGCAGATCCGCCGATGTCGATGCCGAGTGCTTCCATGGAATTCAGGGTGGATTATCCACAGTGACTTCCGTCGGCGCCATGGGCATGCCCGTGGCGCAATTCCTCAGCTGTGGCCGCGCGCTCCGCCATGATTTCGACATCGAAGGTCAGGTCGACGCCGGCCAGGGGATGGTTCGCATCGAGCAGCACGTCATCCCCCTCGATCGCCACCACGGTGACCACGGGATCCGCGCGGTCCTGCCCGGTCTGGAACGTGTCGCCGATGTGCAACTCGTCCGGCACGGGCAAAAGCGCGCGTTTGACCCGCTGCACCTGTTCCGGATCGCGTTCGCCGTAGGCCTTGGCCGCGGGCACCTGCACACGGGTTTTCGTCCCGGTCGTCGCGCTGCGCAACTGTTCATCGAGCCCGTCAATGATCTGCCCGGCCCCTTCGAGATAGGTAATCGGGGCGCCGCCCTCGGAGGTATCCAGCACGATGCCGGCGGGATCGCGCAAGGTGTAGTGAAAGGTGATGACGCGGCGGTTCATAAAAGTCGTGGGATCGAAACGTGGAAAAAGCAGGAAAGCAAAGCCAGCCCGATCACGTCTCCTGCCGCAAGACTTCGAGCGGTGGGTGATTCGAGACTCCGCGGTTCGACAACAGCCCGGCGAGCAAGGTCAAGATCACCACCGCCGCCACTGCACCCACCAACGCCAGAGGGGGACTTGCCGCGCTGGTCTTGAAAACAAAATGAGCGAGCAATCCATTGGCCACGACCGCCAGCCCGCAGCCCACCAACGCCCCCAATCCGCCCAGAATGGCGTATTCCACCACTTGGATTTGAATCAGCTGCCGGCGGGTCGCGCCGAGCGTGCGCAACAGCACGGTTTCGCGAATGCGTTGATAGCGGCCCGTCAGGATCGATCCCACCAGCACAATGATTCCCGTCACCCCCGTGAACAGAGCCATGAACTGGATGACGAACGCCACCTTGGAAAAGATGCTGTCCAGGGTTTGCCGGATCAGGGTCAGGTCGATGGCCGAAATATTGGGAAAGGCGCCGACCAACACGCGTTGCAGACGCGCGGAATCATCCGGCGAAGCGGAGCGGAGCGCGGCGATATAAAACTTGGGCGCGGGCTCCAGCACGCCCTCGGGAAACACCACATAGAAATTCGGCTCCATCCGCCTCCACTCGACCGTGCGCTTGCTGGTCACGCGGCTACGGATTGGCACGCCCTGCACATCCCACGAGATTTCGTCGCCCAACTTCAGCTGCATGTCATGAAAGAGTGTTTCCTCCACCGAGATGGGGACCACCGCTGCGCCCGCTTCGCTCCGGCCGACAAAGGTGCCGGAAACCACCTTTTCCGTGTTGGAGATCCGGGCGCGAAACGTGGAGCGATATTCCCGCCGGAGCGTCCACGCGGGAATCGTGGATGCGGTCTTCTGCAATTCCTCAACCGCCCGGCCGTTGATCGAGAGGATCTTCATCGTGACGATGGGCGCTTGTTGCAGCAGCGGCGCCCCTTCGCTGGCCGCCAGCTTGGCGAACGGTTCGATCTGGTCGTCCTGGATATCGAAAAACAGCAGGTTGGGCCGCTGCCCTCCGCCCGCGTCGTCGATCTGGCGCAGGAGCGTCGTACGGGTCAGGAATAAGGTAAGAATCAAAAAAGTCCCCAGCCCCAGCGAAAGCAGCAGCAAGACTGTGCGGTTGTTCGGCCGGTGCAGATTCGCGATGCCTTGCCTGACCACATAGGGCAGACGTCGGGGCACCCAGCGCCGCGCCGCCCACGCCACGCCTTTGGCGGTGGCCGCCAGCACCCCAAAACCGAAAGCCAGCATCCCGGTGAACCCAAGCCCCAGCCGGACGCTGCGCGTCTGCCAGTACGAAAATCCCGCCACCGCGAGGACCATCGCCACTCCCAGCGCGACACGCCAAAAATCCGGTCCCATGTTCACCCGTTCGGCGAACGCGGAGCGGAGCGCCACCAAGGGCGAAACCCGGCGGACCTCGAGCAGAGGGAGCAACGTAAACAGACCGCAGATCACCAAGCCGGCACCCATGCCACGCGCCACGGCCGACCACGCGATGAAGAAATCCACCTCGAAAGGAAGATAACCGTGGAGCAAGGCGGGCAGCAGCAACTGCAGCGCGACCCCGAGGCCCGCACCCAGGACCGCGCCAAAAACACCGACAGCCAGGCCTTGCACGAGGTAGACCGCAAAGCTCTGCCAGGCGCTCGCGCCCAGGCAGCGCAGCACGGCCACCGTGGTAATTTTCTGGCGGACATAGACATGGATCGCGCTGGCGACGCCGATCGCCCCCAAGAACAGTGCAATGAATCCGACAAGGCTGAGAAACGCGTAGATATTGGTGAGCGCATTGCCCAATTCGCGTTTGCGACCCTCCACCGTATCGAAACTAGGCCGGTGCGAGACCTGGAATTTCCGTTTCATTTCCTCGACGATCGCCGCCGGATCCCGCGTCGGAGGAAGTTTCAGCGCCGTGCGAAAACGGCGGAGCGGACCGCCGCTGTCCAAGCCAGTGTCCGCCAACGCGCTCAACGGAATATAGGCGCGCGGCGCGAACATCGCGAGAGCCGGCGATTCCCCAGGGATTTTTTTCAGGGCGCCGATGATAGTAAAGGTCACCTTCCCCAGCTTCACCGGATCGCCGACCTTCGCGCCGAATTGCCTGAGCAAGGTGTCCTCAAGCACCACAACATGGCCGCCCGTCCGTAACCGGGCCGGGGCATCGGCGGGCTCCGTGAGAAATTCCCCATAAAACGGAAATGCGCCCTCGATCGCCCGCACCTGCACCAACCGGGTTAAGCCGTCGGCCGTCGGAAAAACCATCATCGACGAAAACATCTGCTCACGCGCCTGTTCGCCCCCCAGCGCCGCCAGATACGCGCCCAATTCCCCGTTGGCCGGGGCGCGGGTCGTCACCACCAGGTCGGCGCCGAGCAAACCCTTCGCCTGATCCTCGATCCCTTGCCGCAGATTGGCGCTGAACGATCCGATCGCCACGAGCGCGGCGATCCCCAGCACCACCGAAAGCGAGAACAGCGCAAGCCGCCGCCGCGACGCCCGGGAATCGCGCCAGGCCATTTTGAAAATAAATCTCATGCCACGGGTTCGTGCACCACCGCCTCATCGCTCACCACAGCCCCGCTTTTCAGCCGGACAATCCGCTGGCACC
>CAMAPG010000047.1 GCA_945859965.1 Opitutus sp. GAS368
ATCCGTTGGCAGCGTTTCAAACCATCGCGCGCGAACACCGCCGCGCCTTTCCCGGCAAGGTCATCGGTATTTCAGGCAGCGCGGGAAAAACCTCGACCAAGGATCTGCTGGCGCTGCTGCTCGGCGGCATGCCTGGCGTGCTTGCGACCCAGGGCAACCTGAACAACCATCTCGGGGTACCGCTGACGCTCACACGGCTAGATCCCGCGGTCCACGCCTTTGCGGTCATTGAAGCCGGAATCAGCGAGCCTGGGGAAATGCAGGTGCTGGCCGACATGATCGAGCCCGACCTGTCGATCACCACGCTGATCGCGCCGGCGCATCTGGAGGAACTCGGCGGTTTGGACGGCGTGGCGCGGGAGAAGGCGGTGCTGCCGGCGGCGGTGCGGCCGGCGGGCGTGGCGATTTTTCCGAAGCAATGCGGCGACTTCCCGGCCTTTCGCGATCTTGCGGTGAAAAAGATGATCGTCGAACCCGCCGACGTGATCCGACCGGCGGAGCCGCCGAAGGACAAAGTTTATTTTGCGATCACGCAGCGCGGCGACAGTACGGCGATCGCCCTGGCCTATGGGCAGCCGCCTCCGCTCGTGTTCACGATGCGCCGGGTCTCGAACGGCATGGCGCAAAACGCCGCGCTCGCGATCTGCGCGGCCCTTTGGCTGGGAGTCTCACGCGAGACGGTGCAGGTCCGGCTAACGACGTGGGCGCCAGGCGGACTGAGGGGCGAATGGCGCAGTGAGCTGGGGCGGACGCTGTACCTCGACTGTTACAACGCCAATCCCGCCTCAATGTCGGACGCGCTCGACACGTTTTACGCCGTCGCTCCCGCGAAAGAACCGCGCCTGTTTGTCCTCGGAGGCATGGAGGAACTGGGCACAAACGCGGCGGGTTACCATCGCGACCTGGGGCGCACCCTGCATTTGCGGGCGGAGGACTTCCTTTTTGTGATCGGCGACCACGCTGCGACGGTGCGGACCGGAGCGCTCGAGAACGGCAATCAGTCCGCGCAGATCGAAGTGATTACTTCGCTGGAGCCGGTGATCCGGCGGCTGGCTGATTTCCAAGGTGCGGTTTTCATCAAAGGTAGCAGGCGCTGGCAACTCGAGCGGGTGCTCGAACCGGCGGTGGCCGCCCCCCATTCCTCTTCATGATTTCGTTTCTCTCCGAATTCGAAAATTACTTCGGCCCGCTGCGCCTTCTGAGCAAGATCACGGTGCGCACGATCGGCGCGGTGGTCACGGCCACGCTCATCGGCTTCATCATCGGCCCCTGGCTGATCGCGAAGCTCCGCAAGCTGAAGTTCGGCCAGCATTATGACGATGATCGCACCGGCGATCTCGCGCAGCGCTTCGACAAGAAGAACACCCCCACGATGGGCGGCCTGCTGATCTTCTTCTCGGTCTTCGTGTCGACCTTCCTCTGGGCAGTGCCCAATGTCTGGGTCATTGTCAGCCTGTTCGTTTACACGGCGCTCACGGCGGTGGGGTTCCGCGATGACTACCTGAAAGTGGTGAAGAAAAACCGCGCGGGCATTTCCTCGCGCGAAAAAATGTTCTGGCAGACGCTGGTGACGGTGATCGCGCTGGGCGCGCTGCTGTGGCACCCGATGAGCGCGGTAAAAATCCGCGAACTCTGGGTGCCGTTCATCAAGTATCCGGTGCTGGCGGTCATGCCGGTGTCCGCGCTTTTTGTTCTGATGTTTCTGTGGGTGGTGGGTTTTTCCAACGCCATCAACCTCACGGATGGACTGGATGGCCTCGCCATCGGCTGCACGATCACGGTGGCACTGGTGTACGGCATCATGGCGTACGTGGCCGACAACGTGAACCTCGTGAGCTACCTGCTTATCGGCCATGTGCCGGGCACGGGGGAACTCACGGTGGTCTGCGGCGCACTAGTAGGGGCGGGCATGGCTTTTCTCTGGTACAATTCCTATCCGGCCGAGTTGTTCATGGGTGACACCGGTTCGCTCGCGCTGGGCGGGTTGATCGGGATGATTGCCTTCATGGTGCAGCAGCCGCTCACCCTGGTGATCGTTGGCGGGGTGTTTGTCTGGGAGGCGGTTTCGGTCCTCATCCAGGTGGGCTGGTTTAAATACACCCGCCGGCGGTTCGGGATCGGCCAGCGTTTCTTCCTCATGGCCCCGGTCCATCACCACTTCCAAAAGCAAGGGTGGCCGGAAACCAAGGTTGTGCTGCGCTTTTGGGTGATCTCGCTCATGTGCGCCCTCGCCGGGCTCGGCACCTTGAAACTGCGCTGAAAATGCCCCTGGTTGCTCCCGAGTTCCTCCGCCCGCTGCTGGCCCAGTCCGTCGCCGTTTTCGGCGGCGGGGTGAGCGGACGGGCCGTTTTGGGCCTTCTGGCCAAACTGGGCTCCTCGGGGGAGATTTATGACGAAAGAGGGGGCGCGGAAGGGGCTGTTAATAACTTCACCCCCTCGGACACTTACAAAAGCCGCCTGGTGGTGTTTTCCCCGGGCTTTCCGTTCGATCATCCTTGGTTGCGGGCCGCGCGGTCGGCCGGCTGGGAGTGTGTGAGCGAGCTCGATTTCGCCTCGCTCTTATGGCGCGGCAGCGTGGTGGCGATCACCGGCACGAACGGCAAGACCACGCTGACGGAATTCCTCACCCATGCGTTGCGCATGTGGGGAGTCGAGGCCCGAGCCACGGGCAACATCGGATTCCCCTTTTCCCAACTGGTCGCGGAAACCGACGGCGGCACGGCGGACATGATCGCGGTCTGTGAAATCAGTTCGTTCCAAGCGGAGGCGCTGCGCTACCTGCAACCCCAGGCGACGCTCTGGACCAATTTCGCGGAAGACCATCTTGAACGCCATCCGGGAATGGAGACGTATTTTGCCGCGAAGTGGGCCCTGGTGGAACGCACCCCGCCGACGGCGGTGTTCGCGGGGACCTCGGTCCAACGGCACGCGGAATCATTTCACCGCGACCTTCCGGCCTCAGCGAAGGTATTTTCAGAGGTAAAAACGCCCGATCCGAGACTGGCCGGCGGAGTGTTTGCCGCTTACCCGCAGGCGGAGAATTATCTGTTGGCCGCCGCTTGGTGGCGCGCTTCGGGCCGGGCGGAAGAAGCCTTGCTGGCCGCCACCCGGACCTTCCGGCTGGGGAAGCACCGGCTGGCCCGGATAGGTGAAATCGACGGGGTGACCTTCTGGAACGATTCCAAGGCGACCAATTTTCACGCCGTGGAGGCGGCGCTGGCAGGCTTTACCGCGCCCGTGCTGTTGATCGCGGGTGGCAAGGCCAAGGGTGGCGACCTGGCCGGATTTGTCCGGCGTATCGCACCCCGGGTGCGCGAGGTGTTTCTTCTGGGCGAGACCAAGGAGATCCTGGCCACCTTTTGTTCGGTCTATCACGTGCCCCATCGAGTGTGCGCCGATTTGGCGGAGACGGTTCGGCGCGCCGTCGAGGCGGCCCGTCCGGGGGATCACGTTTTGCTCAGCCCGGGGTTCGCGAGTTTCGACCTATTCCGCAACTACGAAGACCGGGGTAATCAGTTCGAAGCCATTGTGAATAACTTGGGAGTAAGCCCCACTTTGAGATAGCTTTTCCATCCACCTCCAACCAATAGTTCTCCTATGAAAATCCTCAAAATTTTCGGCGCCGTCGTGGCCGTCCACGTCGTCTTTTTCGCCATCATTTTCGCCAATCCCGGCTGCACCTCCGCCAAGAAGGCCAGCGCAGTGCCCAGCGATACGACCGCCGCCTCATCCGCTGCCTCCCCCACGATTACAGTGCCGACGACTGAGCCTTCCCCCATTTCGCTCGCCAGCAGCGACGCCTCCAGTCCGGTTTCGATCTCGTTCGATCCCAATGCGCCGGCTATTTCCGCGCCCGCCCGCTACAGCCCGACGCGCCCCGGCACGCCGGTCGCTGCGGCCCTTGAAACCAAGCCGGTTGCGGAAGTCACTCCGGCCAGCACCTATACGGTCGCGGCGGGTGACAACTTGTGGAATTTGGCGAAGAAGAACCATCTCAAGGTCAGCGAGCTAGCCGCTGCCAACAACCTGCACACCGACAGCAAGCTCAAGCCCGGCCAAAAACTCATCATTCCTGGCAGGTCGGGTGGGGTGACTGGCGCGGCGAGCACCAGCAGCAGCCCTGCGACCTACCGGGTCAAAGCGGGTGAGACATTGGCCACGGTTGCACGCAACACTGGCACCACCTCCGCTGCGCTCCGGCAGCTCAATAAATTGAAGTCTGATTCCGTCCAGGCCGGGCAAGAGTTGAAGCTTCCACCCGGAGCTCACGCTTCAAGTGAGACGGGGGCGACCTCTGCACCTGAGGCGGCCCCGACCAAAGCGCCCAATGGCTCGGTCACCCATGTCGTTAAATCAGGCGAAACGCTCAGCGCGATCGCGCAAAAATATCAGGTGAAATACAGCGAGATCGCGACAGCCAACAGCATCACCGATCCGGGCAAGGTCCGCGCTGGCATGACCCTCGTTATCCCCGGCTGGCAGGCACCCAAGTCGGCCAAGGCCACCGAAGCGGCGGAAAAAGCGAGTAACGAAGCACCCGTGCTGAATATTCCGGGCGAATCCGACCCCAACGCCGGTTCCAAGCCGGCCACGGACGTCCCGGTGATTAAGATCGAAGAATCCACTCCTGCGCCGGGCAACTGATCCAGTCGCGCCGCTTCCTGCCCCCATGTCGTCGACTCGCGATTCTTCGGCGGAGAAGCCCCGGGTGCGATTCACCCTTAATCCCGGCACGATCATTGCCGTCTGCGCTTTCAGCCTGACGATTCTTGGCCTGACCATTCTGTTTAGCGCGAGTGCTTCGCTGAAGCAGGATCCATATTCCTATCTCAGCAAGCAGATCGTCGGCGCGGTGGTGGCCGCCGGACTCTGTTTTGTGACCAGCCGCTTGAATCTCGATTATCTCCGCCGCTACGCCTGGGTGGTAGGAGGAATTTCGCTGGTGTTACTGGCCTTGGTTCTCATTCCGCATGTGGGCATCGCGGTGAAAGGCAGCAAGCGCTGGCTCGGTTACGGCGCCGCACGTTTGCAAGTGTCGGAATTTGCCAAGCTCGCGATGGTTTTCTGCCTCGCGCACTATCTCGCACTTAACCAGACGCGCATTGGAGAACTCAAGCGCGGCTATCTGTACCCGCTGGGAATCATCGGGGCGTTTGCGGCGCTGGTGATGAGGGAGCCGGATTTGGGCACGGCAGCGCTGATGGTCGCGGTGGGCGTGATGCTGTTGTTTTTGGCGGGGGCGAAATGGCGTTACGTGCTTCCAACGATTGCGAGCGTCGGCCTGATCTTCGCCATGACGGTGATGCTCATGCCCAACCGGCTGCGGCGCTTCACCGCGTTTCTCGATGTGGAAGGCAACAAGCAGGGCGGAACCTACCAGCTGTACCAGTCGCTGGCGGCCTTTGCGGCTGGCGGAGTGGACGGCGCGGGACTGGGCCAGGGGCGCCAGCAGATCAATTTCCTGCCCGAGGCGCACACCGATTTCATTTTTGCCGTGGTCGGCGAGGAACTCGGCCTGTGGTTCACGCTCGGCGTAGTAGCGTTGTTTGCGATCATCTTTGTCGCGGGGTTGCTGCACCTGCGGCGGGCGCCGAATCTTTTTCAATTCCTCCTCGTGACCGGATGCCTGCTGCTCATCTGCCTGCAGGCGATCATCAACCTGGGGGTCGTGACGGGCGTGTTTCCCACCAAGGGGATGTCGCTGCCTTTCATCAGCGCCGGTCTCTCCAATCTCCTGCTGATGGGCCTGCTGGTGGGAATCATCCTCAATACCCAGCGTACCTGGGGGCGGGTCGCTATTCCACGGCAAGCGCGTTCATTGGAAGAGGTCCTCGCATGAAAACCTTTCTCATCTCCTGCGGTGGCACCGGCGGGCACCTTTCCCCGGGCATCGCCCTCGCCGAGGGCCTGGCCGCGCGCGGGCACAAGGCCACGTTGCTGATCAGCGAGAAAAAAGTGGATGCGCGGCTGATCGAAAAATACCCGCATCTGCTTTTTGTGCGAATTCCCGGCACGCCGTTTTCCTGGCATCCGGTCAAGTTTCTCCGCTGCGTGTTGTCCCAGGCCCGCGGGGTTTCGTTCTGTCTCCATTTGTTGCGCACCCATCGTCCGGACGGGATCGTGGGGTTTGGTGGCTTTACCTCGGCTTCGATCGTGGTGGCGGGCCGGATGCTGGGTGTTCCGGTCGCGCTGCATGAATCGAACCGGGTGCCCGGCCTGGCGGTTCGCGCGCTCGGCCGGCTGGCGCGGCGTGTTTACCTTCCCACGGGCGTTCGCATCGCAAGTGTCCGGCCCGCGGCCACCCGCCACATGGGCCTGCCCGTGCGCCGCGAGATCGTGCGCACGCCGTCGGCCGCAGCGCGAATGGCGTTGGGACTCGAGCCCAATCAGCGGGTGGTGGCCATTTTCGGCGGCAGCCAGGGCGCGACCCCGCTCAACGACTGGGCGCGGCGGGAACTGCCCGTTCTCGCGGCGGAAGGCATCCAGGTTTACTGCGTCACCGGCCTCGGCAAAGGCGCCCCGGAAATCCATGAATTGCGTTCGCGCAATGGCGGGGTGGTCCGGGCAATCTTTGTGCCGTTCTGCGACCGGGTCGCCGAACTGCTGTCCGCGGCGGATCTCGTGATCTCGCGCGCCGGGGCCGGAACGCTCGCCGAACTCATCCGGTGCGAAACGCCCGCGATCCTCGTGCCCTATCCCCATGCGGCGGACGACCATCAGCGCGCCAACGCGGCGTTTTTCGAGCGGCAGGGCGGGGGCATCGTGGTGCCGCAGACAGCGCTCGGCGGTTTGCACGCGGAATTGCTCGATGTGATTTTCAACGACTGGCTGCTGCGCCAGTTCCGCTCGAATCTGCAGCGGATGGACCGGGCCAATTCGCTCGAATGGATGCTGCGCGATCTCGAGCAGATTACGGATGATCTCAGCGAGCCGGCCACCGCCGAGCCCAAAGCCGCATGAGCCGCCGCGTCCGTCATGTGATCAAAAAGGTGTCCGGGTTGAAACAGCACCGCCGTCCGACCATGCTGCCATGAGACCTGCGGTCCTTCCCCGGCTTTTCGACCGCGACGTGCGTCGCATCCACTGCGTCGGAGTCGGCGGAATGGGAATGGCGCCGCTGGCGATTTACCTGGCCCAGGCCGGCATTACGGTTACCGGCGAGGACGACGCCCTGACGGAGGCGGTCGCCGGCCTGCTCACCCGCGAACGGGTTCTTCTCGGCTCCATTCCGTCTGACTCCGACCTCGTGGTTTATTCCTCTGCGATCGGCAAAGCACATCCGGCGTACGCCGCGGCTGTGGCGCGAAACCTGCCGCTGGTCCGGCGCGGTGAATTGCTGGCCGAGGTCGTGCGCGACAAGAAGCTCGTGGCCCTCTGCGGTTCCCACGGCAAAACCTCGACGACCGCGATGCTCATCACGGCGTTGCGCCAGGCGAATTTTCCCGCGGGTTATATTCTGGGCGGGTTGTTAGCAGACGACGTCGCACCGGCCCGCTTCGGTTCCAACGACTGGGTCGTGGCTGAGATCGACGAAAGCGACGGAACGATCGACCGCTTCACGCCCGAAATCACCGTGGTCGTGAATCTCGATTGGGATCATCCGGATTACTACCGCCAGCCGGCGGACCTGGAGGCGACGTTTGCCGCCTTGGCCAGTCGGACCCGGGGCACGGTCCTGATCAGCGATGCCTGCGCGGCTTCAGGGCGCCTTGTAGCGAAACGCGCCTGTCCTCCGAAGGCTCTGCGAAGGGGGATGAGCGTTTCGTCCGAAAGCCTCACGGCTTTCGCTACATTTGGCCGCTCGGGGGAATTTTCCGCGAACCTGGCCGGGGAAAATGCGCAGCACATGACCCTGCAGCTCGGCGGCCGGTTTCCCGCGACCGAGGCAAAAGTCCGCGCTCGGGGTGAATTCAATGCGGCCAATGCGACGGCCGCCCTGGCGGCGGCCCAATTGATGGGCGTGGAGTTCTCATCCCGGCTGCTGGCGGAGTATGCCGGAGTCCGCCGGCGCCAATCGGTGCTGCACACGGACGAAGGCCTGACGGTCTTGGAGGACTATGCGCATCATCCCGCGGAAATTCGCGCGTTGCTCACCGGCCTGCGCCGCCGGGTGGAGCCGGAGGATCGTTTGATCGCGATTTTTCAACCTCATCGCTTTAGCCGGACGGCACAGTTCAAGGTGGAATTCGCCGCCGCCCTGGCGCTGGCCGACCGGATTCACCTGTTGGATGTGTATTCCGCCGGCGAGGCCCCGGTGGCGGGCGGAACGACCGCGGATATTTACGCCGAGTTCAAACGCAGCGTGCCCGCGTTGCCGGTGAGTTATCTGCCGGGCGACGACGCGGAATTTTTTCGCGCGCTCCATCGCGAAGTGCGCCGGGGCGATTGGGTGGTGTTTGTCGGCGCGGGGGATATCGATCAAAAGGCACGGGCTTGGCTCGCGTTGCTCGAGCAGGAGACCGTGAAACAAAAGCAGTGGGACACCCTGGCGGAGGTCCTGCGGGCGCGGATTTCACCGGCGACGAAATTAAAGCGGGAAGAATCCCTCGCGTCGAAGACCACGATCCGGGTTGGCGGCGCGGCGCGGATTTATGCCGAGCCGGCGACGGTGGAGGATCTCCGCGCGCTGTGGACTGAGGCCGGCAACCGGGAGATTGAAGTGTTTATCCTCGGCCGTGGCTCGAACCTGATCGTTCCGGACGAAGGCGTGGACGGATTGGTGATCGCGCTGAGCCACCCGCACTGGTCGGCCTTCGAACCCCGACCGGACGGCCGGGTCTGGGTCGGAGCCGGCCTGCGCCTGAAAAATCTCTGCGGCCTGGCGGGCAAAAACGGACTCGTGGGCTTTGAATTTCTGGAAGGCATCCCGGGATCCGTCGGCGGCGCGTTGCGCATGAACGCCGGCGCGATGGGCGGCTGGATGTTCGATGTCGTTGAGGAAGTGGAGCTGCTGACGGAGACGGGCGAAGTGAAGACGCTGAAGAAATCGGAGATGCACGTGGATTACCGGCATTGCGCGGAACTTCACCAGGCGGTGGCATTGGGCGCGTTGCTGCGCCCGGCCGCACAGGCGGAGAGCGACGCGATCAGCCGGCAGATCGATGTTTACCGCCGCAAACGCCACGAATCGCAGCCGCGCGAACCGAGCGCGGGTTGTATTTTCAAAAATCCGCCGGGCAATTCGGCCGGCCGGTTGATCGACGAATGCGGCCTCAAGGGCGAACGGGTGGGGGATGCGGAGGTTTCCGCGGTGCATGCCAATTTTATCGTCAACCGGGGCGAGGCGACCGGAGCCGATATCCTTGCCCTCGTCCGTCGCGTGCGCGCGCGGGTGCGGCAGATGAAGGGCATCGAACTCGAGCCCGAGGTTTTACTCTACGGCCGGTCCTGGAAGGACGTGTTATGATCGTTCCTGTGATTGCTGTCCTAGCCGGTGGCACCTCTCCCGAACGCGATGTTTCGCTCGGTTCGGGCAAAGCGAGTGCGCTCGCGCTGGCCCGGTCCTTTCCGACCCGGTTTTTTGAGGTTACGTCTGATGCGCTCCCGTCCGGCCTCGATCCGGACCAACATGTGGTTTTCTCCACGCTGCACGGCACCTTCGGCGAGGATGGGGGTATGCAACGGCTGCTGGATGCGGCGGGCATCTGTTATGCCGGCTGCGATGCGGCCAGCAGTGCGTTGACGATGGACAAGACGCAGACCAAGCAGCGGGCGGCGGAAAAAGGCATCCGGGTGGCCAAGGGCTTGGTCTTCTCCGCGGAACGGCCGCCGACGGCCGATCAGATCGTCGCCGGGTTAGGGGAGCAGGTGGTGATCAAGCCCAACGACCAGGGCAGCAGCGTCGGATTGAGCCTGGTGGAGCGCCGGGCCGATCTCGTGGACGCATTGGCCAAACTTACGCCGGGTTCATGGATGGCCGAGCAACGCATCGTTGGCCGGGAGCTTTCGGTCGGGGTCCTCGGCGGGAAGGCGATGGGCGTGGTGGAGATCCGCCCCAAATCGGGCGTTTACGACTACACGAGCAAGTACACGAAAGGGCTGACGGAGTATTTTGCGCCCGCGCCGCTCGACCTGGCGCAGACCGATTCGGTCCAGCGCGCCGCGGAGACGGCGTTCGCCGCCTGCGGCTGTCGCGACTACGCTCGCGTCGATTTCATTCTTCGGGGAGAAAAAGAGCTTTATTTGCTGGAAATTAATACGCTGCCCGGCATGAAAGAAACCAGCTTGCTGCCGATGAGCGCGCGTTGCTCAGGGTTGGATTTTACGGCGTTGGTCCGAGAGTTGGTTACACCCGCGTTGCAACGTTTTCAGACGGCAGCGCTGTCCCATCCATGAGAGACTCTGCCGATCCGACTTCTTCACGCAGCTGGCGGGAAATTCCCCAGCAGGTGAAGACGCGCGCCATGTCGCGAACCGGACGCAACCGTTTTTTGCTCTCGAGTGTCAAGACCACGGCCACGCTCGTGCTCGGCTTTTCCCTGGCCTTCGGGGCCTACGAAGTCATCCGGACGTGGAGCGCCGAACCGAAGAAAATGGCCGCGGCGATCAACACGGCCCCGCTCAAGACCATCGACGTCCTGACCGATGGCGTGCTCGATCGCGCCTGGGTCACCCGCACGCTCGCGCTGCCGAACAAGGTCACGCTCATCGAACTGGACCTTCATCCCTTGCAGCAACGCCTGCTCGAGAGTGGCCAGGTGCGGAGTGCGGTGATCACCAAGTCCTTTCCCGCCACCCTCACGGTCAAACTGGCCGAGCGGTCGCCGGTGGCCCGCTTGAAAGGGCAGATTCGCGACCAGGATCCGCAGGAATTCGTGGTCAGCCGGGATGGGGCGGTGTTTGCCGGGGTGGGCTATGAGTCCGAGATTCGGAACTCGCTGCCCTGGCTGGCGGGCGTGAAGCTCGTTTCGCAGGGCAAGGGCTTTCGGCCGATCGAGGACATGGAAACCGTGGCGGATCTTCTGGCCAAGGCCCGGAACGAGGCTCCACAGCTTTATCAGACCTGGCAGGTCGTCGACCTGAGTCATCTGGCCAGCGATGGTGAGATCGTGGTTTCCTCGACCGACATCGCGAAAATCGTCTTCAGCAAGAATCTCGATTTTTTCGTTCAGCTCGCCCGGCTCGACTACGCCCGCGACCAGAGCGGCTTACGGATGAAAAGCGTCAATCTGGGCCTCGGTCCGCAGGTGGTCGCCACCTTTGACGGGGCCACCGTCGTGCTGCCCACGCGCCCGGCCGCCACCGAGCGCCCGCGTGTGCCCAAACCCATTTTCGCGTTTCCCAACTCCCAACGCAGCAGCAGATCCCAACGTGACCTCTAGCACCAAATTTATCGGCGCCGTCGAAATCGGCACGTCCAAAGTCACCGTCCTCATCGGTGAATTCAACGGCCGGGAGCTCGCCATCATCGGCTACGGCGAATGCCAGGCGCGCGGGGTGATCAAGGGCGTGGTGGTCGACTACAAAGCGGCCAGCGAATCCGTTCACGCCGCGCTGGAAGCGGCGGAGCAGAGTGCGGGCGAACAGATCGACCTCGTTTTTCTCGCGCAGACGGGCGGCCACTTGGAAGGTTTCTACAACGAGGCGGCGGTCAGCGTTAAATCGGCCGACAATATGATCAGCCCGATGGACATCGACACGGTCTGCCGCCTTTCGACCGCGAAGGAACTGCCTGCGGGGCGCATGGTGGTGCACAATATTCGCCGGCCGTTCCGGGTCGATGGGCGCCTGGTGCCCGGCAATCCCGAGCACTTGGTCGGGCAGCGTCTCGAGGTCGGTTACTGGACGGTGCATGGCCAGGAGAACAAGCTCGCCGACAGCATCCACGTCATTCGCGGCTTCAACCTCGAAGTGCGCGAACTCATCCTGGCGAGCCTCGCCTCGGGCCACATGGTCACGACCGCGGAAGAACGCCAAAACGGCGTGCTCGCGATCGATCTCGGCGCGGGCACGACGGATTTCGTGCTCTATCGCGACGGTGGCGCGCATACGACGGGGGTGGTGCCGGTGGGAGGATCGCATCTCACGAATGATCTTTCGCTCGGCCTGCGTTTGACTGAAGGACAGGCGGAAAAGCTGAAGCTCCGCCATGGCCGGGCCTTGGTCCAGGCGCGCAATAAAAACGACAAGGTCTGGCTCGAGGGCAATTTCGCGATCGGCGACCGGCAGTTTCCGCAACAGACGATCGAGCAGATCACGGCCGCGCGGATCTGGGAAATTTTCGAAGTGGTTAAAAAGAAGCTCGGCGCCGCTTTCTCGCCTGAGAATTGCGCCGCGGGCGTGGTGCTGACGGGTGGCACGGCCAAGCTGTCGGGCATCGCGGAATGCGCCGCCAAGGTGTTCGGAGTGCCGGCGCATCTGGGCGAATCGCCCTCTTGGGTGGCGGAGAACCTCCGGGATCCCGGGTTCAACACCGCGCTGGGCCTGCTGTATTACGGCCTCGTGTCCCAGACGGAGCGCACCGCGCCTGCCCGCCGCAAGCGCGGGTTCCTCCAGAAACTTTTCGCCAACGCCTGAAGATGAATCCCAACGAACTTCCCCTCGAGCACCAGATTCTCACGGATCGCAATGTCGCGATCAAGTTGGTCGGCGTCGGCGGCGCCGGCTCCAATGCTGTGGACCGGCTGAAGATGGAGAACCTCGAGCGCCTCCAGCTTGCGGTCATCAACACCGATTTGCAGGCGCTTTCCTCCTCACCCGTGCAGGACAAGGTGCTGATCGGCTCGGGCGTGACCCGCGGCCTCGGTGCCGGCGGCGATCCCGAGCTCGGTCGCGAGGCGGCGGAAGCCGACCGGGAAAAAATCGCGGCGGTCGTGAAGGACTGTGATTTGGTTTTCCTCCTCGCCGGCATGGGCGGCGGCACGGGCAGCGGAGCTTCGCCGGTCGTCGCGGAAATCGCCGCGGAACAAGGCGCGCTCGTGATCGCCTTTGTCACCCTGCCATTCAGCTTCGAAGGCGGCCGGCGCCTGAAACAGGCCGAGGAAAGCCTTTTGGCGCTGCGGCGGGTGTGCGATGCGGTGATTCCGCTGCCGAACGACGTCCTGATGCAGGAGTCGGCGGAAAACGAAACTGTCCTGGATTCGTTTGCCCGGGCCGACGAATGGATCGGCCGCGGCGTGAAATCGATCTGGGCGATGCTGTTTCGCACCGGCCTGATCAATATCGATTTCGCCACCTTGCGGCAGGCTTTTGCGGCGACGCGCGGCGGCAAGACCCTGTTTGGACTCGGCCATGGGGCGGGGGAGAACGCGGTGGCCGATGCGATCGAAAGCCTCAAAATGTGCCCGTTGCTGGCGACGCCCGAATTTTCCCGAAAAGCCGACCGCCTTTTGATCAACATCGTCGGGGGCGCCGATCTCACGCTGCCCAAGGTGAACGAGCTGATGACTTCGATCACCGAACAGTTCGGCAAGGAGTCGCACATTATCATGGGTGCGGTGATCGACGAAGAAATGCAGGGCAAGGTGGAAGTCTGCGTCCTTGGCACCAGCGACATGGGCGGCCGGGGGGCTGTCCGCCGCCCGGTTCCGGCCGCGCGCAACAAAGCGCCGGTGAACCGGACCGACACTGCTGACCCGGTGACGTCCGATCCCGGTTCCAACCGCTCGGTCGTGACCGTGGCACCGGCCCATGTCGCCGCCAATGACCCGGCTGCCTCCGTTTCCTCGACGCATGCCGCCGCCGTGCACACGGCCAAGGTGGCGCAGGAGGAATTCGGCTTCGGCGAACTGGAAAGCCGCGGTCATTTCGATAAAACCGATCGCAATCTCTTTGAAGGCCAGGATCTCGATGTGCCGACTTATCTCCGCAAGGGGATCAAGTTGATGGTATAAAGTGGAGCGGTGACGCTCCGCGGCCGGACGATTGAAGGTGGGGCCCGGCCTCCGGACGGGCCGTTAACTCCAACCGCGTTTGGTCTTGCCGATCACGAGTCGGCTCATGCGGACCTTGGTAGCGGCGATCGTCCCGATCGCCACCCACACCGATGGCGGTCGGGACGACCGCCGCTACCTTTGGCCTGATTTCGATCAGAAGTACGGGCGGGTGCCGCGGCTCCGCCGACGTATTCTTAATCCACCCCTTGGCAAAGCCGCCGGCTTCTGCATCGTTGCGCCCATGTTTGTCGACGAGTGTGTAATCAAAGCCTATGCCGGGGACGGCGGGCGCGGCTGCGTGAGCTTCCGCCGGGAAAAATATGAGCCGTGGGGCGGACCCAACGGAGGCGACGGAGGCAATGGGGGCGACGTCATCCTCGTTGGTGACGACGACACGAACAACCTCGTGGCCTACCAATACAAGCCGCACTGGAAAGCCGAGCGTGGCGAGCATGGGCTCGGCGCGGACTGCCACGGCCGCGATGGCAAACCGGCGATTTTAAAGCTGCCGCTGGGCACCGTCGTGATCGATACCGGCACCGGCAAGCCCGTCGCCGAGATCATTGCGGACGGCCGGCAGGTGGTGCTCTGCAAGGGCGGCAACGGGGGCTGGGGCAACACCCATTTCAAGACCTCGACCAACCGGGCCCCCAAACGCTCCAATCCCGGTCATGTGGGCGAGTCAGGCGTGTATCGAATGGTGCTGAAGAGCATCGCCGATGTCGGTCTCGTGGGTTTCCCCAACGCGGGCAAATCGTCCCTGACCAACGCCATCACCAAGGCCCGGCCCAAAACCGCGGCCTATCCCTTCACGACGCTGCACCCGCAGATCGGGGTCATCGAGTACAACGATCCGCGCAACCAGCGCCGGCTGCTCCTGGCCGACGTTCCCGGCCTGATCGAAGGTGCGAGTGAAAACCGCGGGCTCGGGCATCGCTTTCTCCGCCATATCGAACGGTGCGCACTGCTGCTTTTCCTGGTCGATATGGCCGGAGTGGACGGGCGCGATCCGCGCGAGGATTACGCGACGCTGCTCAAAGAGTTGAAATTGTACGATCCTTCCCTGCTGAAAAAGCCACGCCTGGTCGCGGCCAACAAGATCGACCTCGAGGCGACCGCGGCGAACCTCGCGAAGTTCAAGCGGCGCCACAAGGTCGATATCGTTGAGATCTCCTGTTTGAGCGGCGTGGGCCTGGAAAAACTAAAAAAAGAATTGTTAAAGCGCGTCACGAAGTTCCGCGCCGCAGAAAAGGTGTCGCCAGTGAGCGGGTCCCGAAAACTGGGCCAGGTGGAGTGTTAGTCTTTGGCTTGGTTTGATGTGCTGACTTCGGTGGTGGTTGGCAATTCTAAGCGGAGGGACGGACCGGCTTGGCGGTCCGTCCTGGAGCTTGGGATTGCCAAAGATTT
>CAMAPG010000048.1 GCA_945859965.1 Opitutus sp. GAS368
ATCTCGAAGCCTGGCTGGCGGGTTGCCGCCAGCGCTTTGGCATTCTCCGGCCGGGGAAACACCGTCCACTGCTGACCCACGCCTATCCCGTTCCGGCGGATTTCGACGAACGCCATCATCATCAATTTGAGCTTTGGGAGAATTTTCTCCGCCATTTCGGACTGACCGGAGCCATCGATCGCAGCCCTCATCCGCTTTCCCCTCCCGCCACCTTTCCCTCCCCGACCATTGGCTTGATTCCCGGTTCGGAAAACACCCCGGAAAAACGCTGGCCGGTGTCCCATTGGAAAGCACTCATCGCAGCGCTTCCTGAAACGCGTTTTGTTCTTTTTGGGACCAAGAACGATCTTCCCATCACTTCGGCGATCGCCGCGGGCATCGCTCCCGACCGGGTGCAGGATCTTGCCGGCAAGACCGACCTGCGCGCCTACGCCGCTCATTTGCAGTCCTGTAGCCTGCTCGTGACTAACGACACCGGCGGCATGCATCTGGCGAATGCCCTGGGCGTGCCACTTTTTGCGTTGTTTGGCCCGACCAATCCACTTCGCACCCGACCGGTATTTTCCGCGCCCGTTACGATTCTCCAGCCTCCCGGCTGTCCGGACACCGGCGGTGGTCGTTTGGCCGACCTGACGCCGGAGACCGTGCTCGCGGCTTTGCGTCAAGCGCTTCCGAGCGCAGGGATCAGCCGTTAATTAAAGATGGTCGCGAAAACCTCCGATCCCGCTTTCTTTTAGCCGCGATGCCGTTGCTGACCGTCAAAGACCTCCGCACTTACTTCCACACTCGCAACGGGATTTATCGCGCTGTGGATGGGGTGAGCTTCCATGTCGATCGGGGCGAAACCCTCGGCATGGTCGGTGAATCCGGCTCAGGCAAATCGGTCACCTGTTATTCGCTCATGGGCCTGGTTCCCCAGCCGCCCGGCCGCATCGAAAGTGGCACCGCCCTCTTTGATGGCGTCGATTTGCTCCATTCCTCGCCCGCCCAGTCGCGCGCGATCCGTGGAAAGAGGGTGGCGATGATCTTCCAGGATCCGATGACCTCGCTCAATCCTTACCTCCGCATTGCGGATCAGTTGATCGAGCCCCTGCTCATTCACGAGAAAATCTCGAAGAAAAAAGCCCTTCAACTCGGCGGCGAGGCCCTGGAAGCCGTGGGAATCAACGATGTCGCCCGCCGCCTCCAGCAGTACCCGCACGAGTTCTCCGGCGGCATGCGCCAGCGTGTCATGATCGCGATGGCGCTGATCACGAAGCCGGAGCTCCTCATCGCCGACGAACCCACGACCGCGCTCGACGTCACCGTCCAGGCGCAAATTCTCGAGCTGATTAAAGAAATGCAGCGCGAATTGGGCATGGCGGTGATTTTCGTGACCCACGATCTGGGCGTAATTTCCGGCCTCTGCGATCGGGTCCAGGTCATGTATGCGGGCAAGGTGGTGGAAACGGCCGATACTCGCGCACTGTTTTACCAGCCCAAGCATCCCTACACCCGGGCCCTGCAGCGTTCGATCCCCTCGATGCAACCGAAAGGAGCCGAGCTCTACACCATTCCCGGCCTGCCGCCTGATCTTTCGAAGCCTCTTCCAGGTTGTCCTTTTGCACCCCGCTGTGGATTTGCCACCGATCGCTGCCATGTGGAAGAAGCCCGCCTCGCCGAATGGCGTCCCGGCCACGACCAGGCCTGTCTTCGCGTCCAGGCGGGAGAAATTTAATTCCCATTACGGCAACACCCATTTCAGCATGTCCGACGCCATTATCGAACTTCGCGACGTCAAAACGCACTTCCCCATTTACCAAGGGTTTCTCCTGAAGAAACCGGTAGGTATGGTGAAGGCGGTGGATGGCGTTACTCTATCCATTCAACGGGGGGAAGTATTGGGGTTGGTCGGAGAATCCGGCTGCGGCAAGTCCACGCTCGCCCGCACCATCATGCAGTTGGTGCCAACCACAAGCGGAATGGTGATAATTGAGGGCAGGAATCTTACCCAGGGGACGGCGGCAAGCCTGCGCCAGACCCGGCGCGAAATGCAGATGGTTTTCCAGGATCCCTATGCGTCGCTCAATCCGCGTCTGACGGTTTTCGCCACGCTCGCCGAACCGCTGATCGTCCATAAAATCTGCCCGGCGGACCAGATTACCGCCCGCGTCGCCATGCTCATGGAACTCGTGGGACTCGCCCCGCGTTTCATGCAAAAATATCCGCATGAGTTTTCCGGCGGCCAGCGCCAGCGCATTGCCATCGCCCGCGCCCTGGCCCTCGAACCGAAGATCATCATCGCGGATGAACCCGTTTCCGCCCTCGACGTTTCAATCCAGGCCCAGATCCTGAACCTGCTCGCCGACCTCCGCCGGCAAATGAATCTCAGTTTGATCTTCATCGCCCACGACTTGTCTGTCGTGAAACACATTTCGGACCGGATTGCCGTGATGTACCTAGGAAAAATTGTCGAACTCGGGCCGGCCGCCGATGTGATCGACCGGCCCCGCCATCCGTACACGCAGGCCCTCGTCAGTGCCATCCCGACGCCCAATCCCGATGTGGAGCGCAACCGCCAGCGCATCGTCCTCGCCGGAGATCCACCCTCGCCCATCCATCCGCCGGTGGGCTGCCCATTTCATCCGCGCTGTCCGCACATGCAGGAAAAATGCAAAGCCGCGGTTCCTCCGCTGGTCCGGATTGAAGATGGCCGCGAGGTCGCGTGTGTGCGGATCGGTGAAATTTAGAATCGATCCGGCCGAACCTCGGACCAAGGTACTCCGTCACGAATCGCCGCTTGTTCCAGTGGGCCTCGGATTCGCCCTCGTGATCTCCTGTGTTATTGGCCGATCGGAGACAGGCCAAACCGGGACCATCGTTCGCACTGTGGGAAATGCGTACGGCGGGAATTTTTCCCCGCAAAACGGCTACACGGGAAACCTCACTTTGCTCACCCGAAATTCACCGTTCGGACCCGCCCGGAATCTTTTGCGTCCCGATTCCGCGCTGCTCCGCTTTGATACGCGTCTCCCGTCATCGGAATTTTTTCTGCAACGGAACATCCGGGAACAGCCTATGACCCTGCGTTCGCGTGCGTAAGTTGCCGCAACGCTTCGTATCCTGCAATTCCGGCCGCAGTGGATAAATTCAGCGACCTCAGCTCGGTGTTGACGTGGGGAATCGTCACCCGTTGCGCCTCCCCGATCTCGGTATGCAGCCATTCGGGCGCCCCTTCTCCCTCATTGCCGAAAACCAAGCCGTCGCCATCGGCATAGCGTACATCCCAAAAACTTTGCGTGGTCTTGGTTGTAAAAAGCCATAGGCGGGTCGGGGCAACCGGGCTCGCCCGAAAAGCGGCCCAATCCGCATGCTCATGGACGTCGAGGGAAAACCAGTAATCCATTCCCGCCCGCCGCAGATTCCGGTCCGTGATTTTAAAGCCCAGCGGATGAATCAGGTGCAACCGCGCCAGGGTAAGCGCACACATCCGGCCCACGTTGCCGGTATTCTGGGGAATCTGAGGCGCAAACAGTACGAGATGCAGCACAATCGCGAAGTGTGCGGCAAAGGGCCGTACGTACAAGCCGACAGCCATTTGCGCTAACACTACGCAATCTCCACCTCTTCCGGAGCGGCTTCCGGCTTTACGCTCGCCTCCCGTGGCCTTCTATTTGTCCTGCCCGCCCCACGTTACGTGAACACCTCTGACAGCAAAACCATCGTCATCGTCGATGACGAGAAATCCTACATCGACCTGCTGTCGCAAATATTGGCCGAGCACCTGTCCAATCCCGTGGTCACGTTCACGCGGCCGATGGCCGCCCTCGCCGCCCTGCCCCAGCTCAATGTCGGCCTGATCGTCACCGACTACTACATGCCGCAGCTCAACGGGCTCCAATTCATCAACCATGCCCGGATCCTGAAGCCGCAAACCCCGTTTATCCTGATCACCGGGCACGGCGTTCATCTTTCCGCCGATGAACTGCCCCAAATACCCGAGCTCAAAACGATTCTCCACAAGCCGTTCGGCTGGCGGACGCTCGCCGAGGAAATTGTACGGTGCTGGTCGGGTGCTGATGTGCCGGTCATCAGGACCGACGTCATCTCAAATTGAGCGCAGGCCGGCATTGTCCCCGGCGAGACAGCGCGTTTCCGACGCCACTCCCGCACGGCTAAAAGCCTCCTGCATCGCCGCCTGCACCCCGTTCGCCGTTTCCTTCGGCGAAATACACAGCACGCTTGAGCCGCTGCCGCTCAACCAGCCCGTAAAGGCTCCGGCCGCCACGCCCGCATCGATCGCAGCCCGTCCTCCGGGAATGCGGGGCAACCGGTAGGGTTCATGCATCGCGTCGAACACCGCACCGCGCAATTTCGTATAATCGCGCGCGGCAAAGGCCGCGACCAGGTAGGTCGCGCTGTTGATGCTCTTAACCGCATCGAAATAAGGCAGACTCGAAGGCAGGACGCCGCGCGATTGCTCCGTCAGAATTTCCACGGACGGCGAAGCCACGACAAACACCAGATCGGCGGGTACCTCGAATCGAATCGTGTTCACGTAAGCGCCCGTCGCCGGATCGCTCCGCGCGACGCAGAAGCCACCCAAAACACCCGCGGCCGCATTATCCGGATGTCCTTCCAGGACGGTCACCAAGGCAACGATATCATGCGGGCTGAAGTTCACGCCTAACAGCGCCGCGAGTCCCGCCACCACCCCCGCGCGAACCGTCACGCTCGAACCCAATCCCCGCGCTGGCGGAACCGTCCCTTTGATCTCATACGAAAAGCCGAACGCCGGCCGGCCCGTTTGACGGAAAAACGCCGAGGCCGTCGCATCGACCATCGCCTGGGCGCGGCTGTCATCGGCCGTTTTCGGACGTGCCGCCACACCTTCCAGCCGGGTCAGCCCGATGTCATTGTGCACATTCAGCGCCAGGCCGAGCGTGTCGAAACCGGCGCCGCAATTGGAGGTGCTACCCGGGACCCGGATCGTAATGGAATCGCGCGCAGAACTCATCGGGGACGGAATTTAAGGGCTTTGTTCACTTCGCGCATCTCGGCTTTCTTCTTCAGGTCGTCGCGCTTGTCGAAAAGTTTTTTACCGGTGCAGAGCGCAATCTCCACCTTCACGAGCGCTTCCTTGAAATACATCCGCAGCGGCACGACCGTCCGGTTGCCAGCCGACAGGGCTTCGGTAATCTTGCGCAGTTGGTGCCGGTGCAGGAGCAGCTTGCGGATCCGGCGCGCATCGTGGTTGTGGATGTTGCCGAAGGCGTACTGCTCGATGTAGGCATTGTGGAGCCACAATTCGCCCTGTTCCACGCGGGCAAACGCATCGGTGATCTGCGCCTTGGCCGCCCGGATCGATTTCACTTCCGTGCCGCGCAGCTGAATGCCCGCCTCAAAGCGCTCATCGACAAAATAGTCGCGGAGCGCTTTCGAGTTTCGAATCTCCGTGAAACGCACGGAGTCTTTCTTTTTCGCGGACATGGCGACAACAGACAAAAAAGGGAGGACGAAGGCGAGGCCATCGTTCAACCCAACATCCGGGGAAAATCCCGGCTACCAAGGCATCCAAACCCAACCCACGGCGCGGTGCGCGGGGAAAGGGTCAAAGGCTCAGACTTCGGCCAGCTCGAAACTGATCTTGCCGTCGATCACTTCGCGCAGGGCAATATCCTCGGAGGAAAGCTTTTCCAACGATTCAACCAACGGGCGATTGCCGCGGCGAAGCTGCTTTACGCGGCGGGACACCACGTTGATCAGCATGTTCGGATCGTTGATGACCTTGAGCGCTTCTTTGATGTAATCGTCTCTCATGGCTGGGCGATAGGCTGCAGTGAAAAAGGTGAGAGGTAGGCCAAACCACGGGTGGGTCAAGGGCTAATTTCCCTCCTTGCCCAGAGCGGGAAATATCAGCGACCGTTTTTATGCTTATCGCCTGGACCACGGTCGGGACCCGCCCGGATGCCGAACGGTTGGCTGCGGGGATCATTGAGGGCCAGCTGGCGGCCTGCGCGCAAATTGAGGGTCCCATTACCTCCGTCTATCGTTCGGCGGAAAGGTGGAAACGGCCGAGGAATTCAGGCTTACAGTCAAATTCCTCCCGGAACAGGCCAACCCTCTAACGGCTTGGGTCCTGAGCCACCACCCCTACGATACCCCGGAATGGATGGTGGTGGGTGCACCGGAAGTCGGAGAAAAATACTTGTCATGGGCGAAGGCGAACTCTACCAATCCGCCCCTTTAGCAACTCGCAATCCACCCTTTCATCGCCATGTCACAGCACAAAAGTCTCCAAGGCGCCAGCGGCCTCGTCGTTAAACGCAACGTTCTCAAGCGCTTCGAACGCGTAGAGATTCTCAAGAAACGCGGTCAGTGGAAGGAAGGCGACCGGGTCATGAGCCTTCGCAAGACCAAGCCCGACGTCTAAGTCGGCCATCTTTTTACGGCAGGCAGTTTCCGCTGCCTGCCTTTTTTGTACCCATTTGCCGCGTTTCGTCCCCTTCGCCCCATGCTCGACCTCGTCAAGAAGCTCATCGACTTCATCCTCCATATTGACCGGCACCTCGCCGAAATTATCGCGAGCTATGGCGCGTGGACCTACGCCGTCCTCTTCCTGATCATTTTTGCGGAGACCGGGCTGGTCGTGACGCCTTTTCTGCCCGGCGATTCCCTCCTCTTCGCGGCCGGCGCCTTCTGCGCCAAACCGGAGACAGGCCTGAATGTGCACCTCATGGCCCTCCTGCTCTTTGTTGCGGCCGTGATCGGCGACACCCTGAACTATTGGATCGGCTCCCGGATCGGACCCGCGGTCTTCAAGCGTGAAGACTCTATTTTCCTCCGTAAAAAACACCTCGATCGCGCCCACGCCTTTTTTGAAAAATATGGTGGCCGGGCGATCATCCTCGCGCGGTTTGTGCCAATCGTCCGCACGTTCGTCCCTTTCGTGGCCGGAGTCGGTGCGATGACCTATCGCCGCTTTCTCGCCTTCAATATCGTCGGTGGCTTTATCTGGATCTATTTCTTCACCTACGCCGGCTTCTGGTTCGGCAACCGTCCTTTTGTGCAGAAGAACTTCAAGCTCGTCATCCTCGCAATCATCTTCCTGTCCGTGCTCCCGATCGTGATCGAAGGCTGGCGCGCTTGGCGCAAAAGCAAAAAGAGTCCCGTAGCTTGATAAGGCCGGAAGTTCATTAGGCCCCGGCCCGGGGCTTCAATCGCTGCGACCGAAAGATTTCCACTCGACACGGGTTGACGGACATCCATTCACTACGCAGCGAATTTGCAGCCGCGAGCGTAGCACAATGGATAGTGTAGTGGCCTCCGAAGCCATTGATGTGGGTTCGATTCCCGCCGCTCGCACCAGCCTTCGCCCGGTGGGCTACGGATGGCGCGCCATTTTTCGGTAGCGATTTGGCGGAAGGCCAACCGCTGCTCAAATATGAATCGCCTCGCCGGTGGTCGCCGCGGCGGCTTCCATCACGGCTTCGCTCAGGGTCGGATGCGCGTGGATCGTCTGGTGGATTTCCTCGATCGAACTCTCCAGTTCGATAGCCAGGCCATACTCCGCGATGAGTTCGGTCGCTTCGGCCCCAATAATGTGCGCACCGTAAATTTCGCCGGTCTTGCCGTCGCTGATCACCTTGACGAAGCCTTCGCTCTCCGCCGACGCCACCGCCTTGCCCGAAGCCGTGAAAGGAAACTTTCCGATCTTGTAGTTCAGTCCTTTTTCCTTGGCCGCTTTTTCGGTGAGGCCGGTGCTGGCCACCTGCGGCTGACAGTAGGTGCAGCCCGGAAAGTTCTTCACGCGTTTTGGTTTTCCATGGCCGAACATGCCGTTGACCGCGTTGACCGCCTCATAGGTCGCAACGTGCGCGAGCCACGGCGGCCCGATGATGTCGCCCGCGGCATAAATGCTTTTCACCGTGCTCTGATAATCGTTGCCAACTTTCACGTAATTGTGATCGAGGTCGACCTTCACCTTCGCGGATAGCACGCCCTCGATGTTCGCGACCACGCCGATCGCCGACAGCACGGACTCGGCTTCGATTTCTTCGGACTTGCCGTCCTTCACGAGGTTCAGCTTCACGGAATTCTTCCCCACCCGAAAGTTTTCGCACTTGGTGCCAGTGTGAATCGCGATGCCCTGCTTTTCGAACGCGCGATGCAATGTCTTCGCCACTTCCTCGTCCTCGACCGGCAGGATTTGCGCCAGCATCTCGACCAGTGTCACCTTTGAGCCGAAGGCGTTGTAGAAATAGGCAAACTCCACGCCGATGGCCCCGGCGCCGACGATGACAATTGATTTCGGCAGCGTCTTGCTCGCAAGCGCTTCGCGCGAGGTCATGACCCGCACGCCATCGACCGGGACATCGGCGATGCGGCGCATTTTGCAGCCGGTCGCGAGGAGCACATTCTTGGTCTTGAAAAACTTCCCCTTGTGCTCGCCCTCGGTGATTTCGACCATGCCGGGCACGGTCACCTGTCCGCGCCCCACGAAATAATCGACCTTGTTCTTCTTGAAGAGGAACTCGACCCCCTTGGCCATCTGCGCCGAAACGCTGCGCGAGCGCTCCATCACCTTTGCAAAATCAAAAGACACTTCCTTGACAATCAGGCCGAAGGTCTCCGCCTTTTTTATTTTCTGGTACAGCTCCGCGCTCTTCAGCAACGCCTTGGTAGGAATACAGCCCCAGTTGAGGCATGTGCCCCCGGCCCGCTCCAGCTCGATGCAGGCCACTTTCTTGCCCAGCTGTCCGGCACGAATCGCGCCAGCGTAGCCCGCAGGACCACCGCCAATTACAATCAGGTCATATTCGAGGGTTTCTGCCATGCAGCCAACGTCATCCTGCCTCCTGCAACCGTCAAATTGAAATTCTTTGCCGCCACGCCGCGGTTAACACTCCGCTGAACGAGGCCCCGCACTCAAATATCGATCACGTCGTCAGGCTTCGTCGGCGGCTTCGGTGGTTTCGGCGCCAGGGCCTTCCGCTCGGAGCTGCGGAGCAAACTGTTCATTACGATATTCGTGACGCTGACAATCAACGCTCCGCCCAAGGCGGACCAAAAACTAGCGACCTCAAATCCCTTCACTAGCTTGCCCACCCAAAGAAATAACAAGGCATTGATCACAAGCACCCCTACACCCAGAGTCAGCAAAATGAACGGCAGCGTGAACAACAGCAACAGCGGCTTCAGGATCGCGTTGAAAAAGCTCAGCAACAACACGACCACGAGCAGCGTCTCCCCGTCGCGATAGGATATCCCCGGAATGATTCTCGCCGCCAGCGCCACTCCCAAGGCCAGCACCGACCAGCGAACCAGCAGGTTGATGAAAGGATGTTTCACGTGAAACCGCCACTGTCGCCTCACCTTTCCCCCGGGCAATGAAAATCCTCCTGCTCCAGGATTATCTCCGCAGCGGTGGGACTGAACGGCAAACCGTGCTCCTCGCGCGCGGTTTCACCACCGCCGGCCATCCGGCTGACGTGCTCACCTTTCGCCCGGGCGGGCCTCTCGTCGCAACCTTGGGCAACACCATCACCCATCGTGTCTTGCAATCGTTCGATACCCGACTCGATTGGTTTGCGCCCGGCCTGACCCGTGCCGTCGCGCAACAGCAACCCGACGTGATTCTTTGCATGGGGCGCATGGCCAACTGTTACGGGGCCACCCTGCAAAATTTCGTGCGGCATCGCTGGCCCAACGTGTCAGTGGTGGCCACGATGCGCACCGGGAAAAATCTGCCTTGGCTGTTCCGCCGTTCCTTGCGGCAAGTCCGCCACATCGTCGCCAACAGCAGGGCCGCTCGCGATACGCTGGTCACCCAGTATGGGATCAGTTCGCCGAAAATCACCGTCATTCACAACTCGCTCGTTTTTCCGCCGGAGTCATCGCTCGTCCGCAACGATTCCCTCCGTTCCGCGCACGGCGCCGGTCCCAATACCGCGGTCTTTCTCTCGGTGGCGATGTTTCGTCCGGAGAAAAATCAGCGCGAACTGATCGAAATTGCCGAGGGTTTGCCGGCCGGACTGGATTGGCAGCTTTGGCTGGCGGGTGACGGCCCCGAACGCGCGGCCTGCGAAACGCTCGTCCGCCAAAGGAACCTCGGAGCGCGGGTAAAATTTCTCGGCTGGCAGCGTGATCCCACCGCACTTTATACCGCCGCCGATGTAGCCGTGCACGCCTCTTGGAGCGAATCGCTCTCGAACTTCCTGATCGAGGCCCAGGCCCATGGCGTTCCCGGGGTCGCCTACCATGCCCAAGGCGTCGAGGAATGCTTTCTGCCCAATGACACTGGCGTCGTCATCCCACGGGACCAACCGGGGGCCTTTCGCGCCGAACTGGTTCGCCTGGTCGCCGCCTCCCCGTCTGAGCGTCTCGCCCGGGCGGCGCGCGCCCGCACCCATGCCCGCGAGGCGTTTGATCCGCAGCGAGGGATCGCCGCGCATCTCCGGTTGTTTGAAAGCCTGGTCACCGCGCCGCCTTGAGACGCAGTAGCGGGACTCAGCGGGAGGGCGTCAGGTTGAGGGCTTCGCTGCCTCATTCCTCTCCTTTAACCGGCAACCCCTGTTCTACGATTTGCTTTCCTCCCTTCTCTGTTCATCCGTGGCACCCGTGGTTAAAAAAACCTCCCTTTCCAGCGCCCGTTCGCCCGAATGCATCCGGCTGCGCGGAGTCCGCCAGAATAATCTCAAGGGCTTCGATCTCGATCTGCCGCTTGGCAAATACATCGTCGTCACCGGCCTGAGCGGCGCCGGCAAATCGTCGCTGGTTTTCGACACGCTGCACGCCGAGGGCCAGCGCCGCTACGTGGAGACATTCAGCGCCTACACGCGGCAGTTCCTAGACCTCCTCGACAAGCCCAAGGTCGATTCCATCGAAAATATCCGGCCTTCGATCGCCATCGAACAGACCAATACGGTCAAGACGTCCCGCTCCACCGTCGGCACGATGACCGAGCTGACCGATTTCGCAAAAGTCTGGTTCAGCCACGTGGCCGAATGCTTCGATCCCGCCACCGGGGAAAAGGTCGAGGACGATACCCCGCAGTCAATCTGGGCAAAAGTCCACGCTTCCCACATTGGGCAGCCGGTGATCGTCGGTTTCAAGGTCGCCAAACCCCAAAACCTCAGCTGGCCGGAAATCCTGCAGAATTTAAAAGGGCAATCCTATGTCCGGGTTTTGGTTCCCATAGCGGACAAGCTAGTCCTGCACCGCGTCGATGAACTGCTCGCCGAGCCCAAGCCGTTGGCGAAAGTCGGCCATCTTTTCGTCGCGCAGGACCGGGTGACAGTCGCCAGCGCCCAGCGTTCGCGTTTCATCGAAGGCGTCGAGGCCTCGCTGCACTTTGGGCAGGGACAGGTCCATTTCTTCTCCGCCGCCACCCTCGCCGAAATCGGCCACTATTCGCGCGGACTGCATTCGCCCAAAACCGGCCGGACCTTCCGCGCCGCGTCCGCCGCGCTTTTCTCCTTCAACTCCCCGCTCGGTGCGTGCCCGCGTTGTCGCGGGTTCGGCCGGGTCATCGACATCGACTACCGTCTCGCCCTGCCAGACCAGTCGCTCTCGATCGACGACGGGGCCATCAAGTGCTGGGAAAGCGACATCTATGGGGAGTCGAAAAAGGACCTGCTCGTTTTCACCCGGAAGAAAAAAATCCCGACCGACGTGCCGTTCGCCTCGCTCACCGCCGAGCAGCAGGCATTCATCATCGATGGCGAACCGGGTTACGGTGAGGAAAACGGCAAGCCCTGGCCGAAATACTGGTATGGCCTGAAAGGATTCTTCCGCTGGCTGGAAAAGAACACGTACAAGATGCACGTGCGCGTTTTCCTTTCGCGGTATCGCGCCTACAACCCATGTCCGGATTGCCAAGGTCAACGACTCCAACCGGAAGCACTTTGCTGGAAATGGCGGGGACGCACCCTGCCCGAACTGTATCAGCTGCCCGTGAGCGAGCTGGTCGAGGCTCTGCGCTCCGCGCGTCCCGTTTCGACCGAGCGGCAATCAGAGCTCGCGTACGAGTCCATACTGACCCGTCTCCGCTACCTCGAACAGGTGGGTCTGGGTTACCTGACGCTCGATCGCCCTTCCAAAACGCTGTCGGGCGGCGAGGTCCAGCGGGTGAACCTCACCAGCTGCTTGGGCACCTCGCTGATCGACACCCTTTTTGTGCTCGATGAACCGAGCGTCGGCCTGCACCCGCGGGATATCGACCGGCTCATCGCGATCATCCGTTCGCTGACGGACGCCGGCAATACCGTGGTCGTGGTGGAGCACGATGAAGCCATGATCCGCGCCGCCGATCACGTGGTCGAAGTCGGGCCCGAGCCCGGCAGCCGCGGGGGCAATATCGTTTTCGAAGGCCGCGTGGCCGCGATGCTGGCTTCGCCCGCGAGCATCACCGGCGCCTATTTTTCCGGCCGCCGATCGATCGCCACTCCGCAAACCCGCCGGCCAGTTCCAAAAGTAGCCGCCCCCACTTCATCCGTAGCTGCTGCCAAGCCGGCCAAAGGCGCCGACTTGCCCTGGCTGACATTTACGAACGCGAGCAAGCACAATATCCGGAATCTTTCCTTCCGCATTCCGTTGAAACGATTCGTCTGCCTCAGCGGCGTTTCCGGCTCGGGCAAGTCGACCTTGCTCGACAGTGTGATCCATCAAGGCCTCCTCACCCAGAAGCTGCAACTCACGGAGGATCCGGCGGCCATCGAGAGCATCCGCTCCGACGCGGATTTTTCGGAAATCGTCCTCGTCGATCAATCACCGCTTTCCCGCACGCCGCGCTCCAATCCGGCCCTCTACACGGAAGCGTGGGAACTCATCCGCGAGCTCTACGCCGCCACCTCCGCCGCTCTCGCCGCCGGATTCAATTCCTCCAGTTTTTCGTTCAACAGCGGCGAAGGCCGCTGCGACCACTGCCTCGGGCTCGGCTATGAACGCGTCGAGATGCAGTTCCTTTCCGACGTCTTCGTGCCCTGTCCCGTCTGCGAAGGTCGGCGCTTCAAGCCCGAGGTGCTGGCGATCCAATGGAATGGAAAATCCGTCGCCGATCTGCTCGCCACCAGCGTGAGCGATGCGCTGCCCCTCTTCGCCCCGCACCCCAAGATCCAGCAGCGGCTCGCGATTCTCGAATCGGTCGGGCTCGGCTATCTGACCTTGGGCCAGCCACTCAACACCTTGAGCGGCGGTGAATCGCAACGGCTCAAGCTCGTTCGTTACTTGGGCACGGTTGGGGAAACACCTTCCACGACCGATTCCTCCACCGGCGCACTGCTCCTGCTCGATGAGCCAACCACCGGACTGCATCGCCACGACGTGAAACGCTTGCTCAGCGTTTTGCAGGCCCTGGTTGACCGCGGGAACAGCGTGGTTGTGATCGAGCACAACCTCGACGTGCTCAAGTCGGCCGACTGGATCCTCGAAATCGGTCCCGACGCCGGCGCCAATGGCGGTCACATCGTCGCCGAAGGTTCGCCGGAAGACATCGCCCGCGCTGCTACCGCGACCTCGCCCTTTTTGCGCGCAGCACTGCGCGACGCCCACCTTTCCAGCGAAACTTACCTCGGGCAGGCCGCAGAAGATGCCGCCACCTACGTTTCCGCGCCCGTGGAACAAGTCCTCCGAATCATCGGCGCGAGAGAGAACAATCTCAAAAATCTTTCGCTCACGCTGCCTCACCGCCAGCTTTCCGTCGTCACGGGCGTCTCCGGGTCCGGGAAGTCAACCCTGGCGTTCGACATCGTTTTTGCGGAAGGACAACGGCGCTTCATGGAGTCGATGTCGCCCTACGCGCGGCAGTTTGTGGAGCAACTTCCCCGCCCCGCAATCGACCGGCTCACAGGCATTCCACCGACCGTAGCGATCGAACAGCGCGTCACGCGCGGCTCGCGCAAATCCACGGTCGCCACCATCACCGAGGTCGCCCAATACCTGCGCCTATTGTACGCCCGGCTCGGCATCCAGCATCATCCAGACACCGATCGGCCCGTCACTCCGCTTTCGCCCGGAGCCTTGAAAAAACTTCTCGCGCAGGTGCTCGCGACCCCGAAGGCGCGCAAAGCCAAACATCTTTATCTGTGCGCCCCCTTGATTCGCGGTCGCAAAGGCCATCACCAGCCCATCGCCACCTGGATTGCCCGGCAAGGCTATGACCTGATGCGCATCGATGACCGGCTCACGCGGGTCGATGCGTTTCAGAAACTGGATCGCTATAAAGAGCACGATGTCGAGGCCGTCGTCGCCGACCTGAAAAATGTCCCGCCCAAAAGCTCCGCCCTCAAATTCCAAGGCGAAGCCCTCGACACAGCCCTCCGGCTCGGTAAGGGCGTCTGTTTTCTCCTCACGCCCCAGGGCGAGATTCTTTCGTGGTTCTCGACGACCCGCACGGACATCGAAACCGGCGAATCCTTTCCCGAACTCGACCCCAAGCATTTTTCGTTCAACTCCCCACGCGGATGGTGCCCGGCCTGCCGCGGCCATGGACGTATCTTCCCCTGGATGCTCGAGCCGGAAGACGACGAGGACGATCCCCTCGCCCGGCTGCGGGCCTTTGGCGTCGAAGCCACCGATGAAATCGCCGACGAAGGACGGCCCTGTCCTGAATGCCGCGGGGCGCGACTGAATCGCAGCGCCCGGGCGGTCAAACTTCACCTTCGCGGCCGGCAGGCTCCCCTGTCGCTGCCCGAGCTGCTGCGCGCGACGCCTTCACAGTTGATCACCCATCTCCGTTCGCTGGCGCTCGATTCCCGCGGCAAACTCATCACCCAGGACATCGTGCCCCAAATCGAAGAACGCCTGAAGTTTCTTGATCACGTAGGCCTTGGTTATCTTTCCCTCGATCGGCCGACCGAGACGCTTTCCGGTGGGGAAGCCCAGCGCATCCGACTCGCGGCGCAACTGGGCTCCAATCTTTCCGGCGTACTCTATGTACTGGATGAACCCAGCATCGGGCTGCATGCCCGCGACAATGAACGGCTGATCGAAACGCTCCAGGCGCTCCGCGCCAAGGGCAACACCCTGCTGGTGGTCGAGCATGATGAAGAGTTGATGGAGCAGGCCGATCACATCGTGGATCTCGGACCCGCCGCCGGCATCCATGGCGGCGAACTTCTCGCCAGC